>CACZSB010000091.1 GCA_902783765.1 uncultured Lachnospiraceae bacterium | reverse complement strand
TTTTTTCAAGGAACAGCTTATCTCATCGGTCACGCATTTATCCTTGTTATATCTTGCACTGCGTGATAAAGGAAGCTATAATGATATAAATGTCAATGGTCAAGGTGTCCGGGATTACAGGGTGCTAATAACACCTCAGTGTCGGTTCGACTCCGACTGCCACCGTTGTCATTCAGATAAGTCACACGGATGCGGTGTGAGACTGGATTACGCCCCCCGAAAGAGGATCTGACCAACGCTCTGGCGCATTCGCTCGAAGTGTCGCCGCTGGCGCGGGATATTCCCGATATAGATAATTATCTCGGGCTGATGCATACCTTTTTCTCTTTGGAGGATCGTTATGGTCTGACCATTGAGACGAGGGACGGAGAGGTCATTTTTTATATTGATTCGCGGAAAGGGAGGGACGCCGCACGTGTTTTCGAAATGGTCTACGCCCGGGCTCCCATTGCAGAAAAATACCGTGCCGGAGAGATCAGCAGAGGCGAATACGACAAATGGCGCTATAACTATCCACAATACGACACCAGCCAACAATGGGTGAAGATTCCTTCACTGGAACTGAGCGATACGATAATCAATAATAAGGGGTGATTTTATGTACATTTTTTGGGACAATTCAAATATTCACTATGCTGGTCTGAACCATGTTCTGCCAAATAAAGAACCCACTGCAGTAAAGGAAAGCTATCGTACATATTTCAAGGGATTACTGAACTTGGTTAAGAACGAAAGAACGGTAGATGATATCTTTTTTGCAGGTAGTGTTCCTCCAAAAGGGGACTCTCTATGGAACGCTGTCAGGCAGTTGGGTATTACTCCATCTTTGCTACCACGGAGCCTATCTGATGGAGAAGCTGATACTACCGATCATGTTTTACAATTAGCATTGCTTCGGCTTGCGTTTGATCATCCAGAGCCCAGCACTGTTGCCCTTTTGACAGGAGATGGAGCTGGGATTAATTCTGGCGAGGGCTTTCTCGCAGATGCCAAGCGACTGAGTACAAGGGGATGGCAGTTTGAAATATACTCCTGGGATATTGCTTGTCATTCAGAGTTAAGATCATTTGCAACTGAAAATGGGAAGTATTTCAAACTTGAAGACTACTATGAAAACATCACCTTTATTCAAGGCGGCAGAAGAGCTATAGAGCTATAGAACTATAAAAAATAAGAGCTAACTGATCCAACAAAAATCAGTTAGCTCTTTATTTATGAGTAATGCTTAAAGTGTTGTCAAAACGTTGTCACAAGGCTGTTTGAAGCCTCAAAAACCCAGTATTTATGCGGGTTTGCAGCGTTTTGTGGATTATTCCCACTCTATCGTCCCGCAGGGCTTCGGTGTTATATCCCACAGGACGCGATTGATGCCGGGGACCTCCCGGGTGATGCGTTCCGTCAGGCGCTGCACCAGGGGCCAGTCCAGTTCCGCCGGCTCGGCGGTGACGGCGTCGATGGAGTTCACCGCCCGGATTACCGCAGGCCACTCAAAGCAGCGCTGCCCCTTCCGGACGCCGGTGGTCTTAAAGTCCGGCACCACGATGAAATACTGCCACACGTCATTGTCCAGGCCGTCCCGGGCGAACTCCTCCCGCAGGATGGCGTCGGCCTCCCGCAGGGCCTCCAAACGGTCCCGGGTAATGGCGCCGGTGCAGCGAACCCCCAAACCGGGGCCGGGGAAAGGCTGGCGATAAACCATCTCATCCGGCAGGCCCAAGGCCTTGCCCACGCAGCGCACCTCATCCTTGTACAGGAGCTTTACCGGCTCCACCAATTCAAATTGCAGATCCTCCGGCAGGCCGCCCACGTTATGATGGGCCTTGATGCCGTCCTTGGACTCCAGAATATCCGGGTAAATGGTGCCCTGGGCCAGATAACTGATGCCCTCCAACTTCCGGGCCTCCTCCACGAATACGTCTATGAACTCTTTACCGATAATCTTCCGCTTGGTTTCCGGATCATCCACCCCCGCCAGCTTGTCCAGGAAGCGGTCCGTGGCATCCACATAAATCAAATTGGCATTTAATTCGTTCCGGAACACCTGAATTACCTGCTCCGGCTCCCCTTTGCGCAACAAACCGTGGTTTACATGGACACAGGTGAGCTGCTTGCCAATGGCCTTAATCAGCAGAGCGGCCACTACGGAGGAGTCCACCCCCCCGGAAAGGGCCAGGAGAACTTTGCCGTCCCCTACCTGGGCACGGATTTCCTTAATCTGTTCTTCAATAAAAGCTTCCGCCAGGGCGGGGGTGTTGATGCGGGGCATGGATTCGGGACGGACATCGGTTTGCATGTGTGTTACTCCTTTTTTGATGATGGGGTCCTTCGCTTTACTCAGGATGACACTGTTTTGTTGGATTCCTCGCTGCGCTCAGGGTGACGTTTTCTCAGCCTAAACAATCGATCTGGTAATCTATTCTCTTTCCGTCCATCTCGGCGGAACCGCTCATTTGATCTCCGGCTTTGGGTGCAGGATTGATAAAGGGCAGCGCCGCTTCGCCCACCACACCGGGATAGGAATTCAGGAAAGGAGCAGGCAGGGGCACTAATTTCACAGTCGCTGAGGATTCTTTCCCTCCGGCCCCCTGCGCGGCCTTTTCCGCCTTCGGAGCCGCCGCCGCTTTCTTGGCCTCCTCTTCCGCTTTCTTCTTGGGGAAGCCCGCCTTCCGCTCCTTGAAAAACTCCATGGCTACCTGAGGGAAAAGGGCGTAGGTGAGCACATCCTCATCCTGAATGGAATATTCCTTGATTTCTTCCCGCAGCTTGGGCAATTCGTTTTCAATTTTATCCGCAGGCCGGCAGGTGATGGGCTCCGCATCGCCGATAACCTTCTTCTGCACTTCCTTATTGAAGGGCCGCACAGTCTGACCGTATTCTCCGTGGAGCAGGGCCTTGGTTTCCTTGGTAGCCACTTTGTACCGTTCGCCGAAAATCACGTTCATTACCGCCTGGGTGCCCACGATCTGGCTGGAGGGGGTCACCAGGGGTGGCATACCCATATCCTCCCGCACCTTGGGGATCTCGTTTAACACATCGTAGAATTTGTCCTCTGCATGCTGATCCTTCAGCTGGCTCACCAGATTGCTCAGCATGCCCCCGGGCACCTGATATTTCAGGGTGTTGATGTCCACCCCCAGCACCTTGGGATTTAAAAGGCCGCTGGCCAGGGCTTCCTCCCTTAAGGGCCGGAAATAATCGGCGATCTCCAGCAGCAGTTTTTCATTAAGGCCCGTGTCATACTGGGTGCCCTTAAAGGTCCGGGCCATCACCTCTGTGGAGGGCTGGCTGGTGCCCAGGGCGAAGGGACTCATGGCGGTGTCGATGATATCTGCACCGGCTTCGATGCCCCGCATATAGCTCATGGCGGCCACGCCGCTGGTATAGTGGGTGTGGAGCTGGATAGGCACCTTAACGGCTTCTTTTAAGGCCTTCACCAGCTTTTCCGCCTCAAAGGGCACCAGCAGCCCCGCCATATCCTTTACGCAAATGGAATCGGCTCCCATGTCTTCCATGGACTTGGCCAGCTTCACGAAATATTCCACCGTGTAGGGCTCTCCCAGGGTGTAGCTCATGGCGGTCTGCACATGGCCCCCGTACTTTTTGGTGGCACCCACGGCGGTCTCCAGATTTCTAAGGTCATTTAGGGCATCGAAAATCCGAATGATGTCAATGCCGTTGTCCAGGGATTTTTTCACAAAATAATCCACCACATCGTCGGCATAGTGGCGGTATCCCAGGATATTCTGGGCCCTAAAGAGCATCTGCAGCTTGGTATTTTTAAAGCCATCCCGGATCTTCCGCAGCCGCTCCCAGGGATCCTCTCCCAAAAAGCGCAGGGAAGCATCGAAGGTGGCACCTCCCCACATTTCCACGGAATGATAGCCCACCTGGTCCATCTTCTCGATAATGGGCAGCATCTGCTCCGTGGTCATACGGGTGGCGATGAGGGACTGATGGCCGTCCCGGAGGACGGTTTCTGTGATTTTTACAGGTCGTTTAGTTTCAGGCATAATACAATCCTTTCAAAAAAGGGGCGGCGCAAAGCACCGCCCCGTCATAACAGGGTTTCAGAACACGCCGTAGATGGCCATGAACACGCCGGCCGCCACAGCGGTACCGATGACGCCGGCCACATTAGGCCCCATGGCGTGCATCAGCAGGAAATTGGTGGGATCCGCTTGGGCGCCCACTTTCTGGGATACCCGGGCCGCCATGGGCACGGCGGACACACCGGCGGAACCAATCAGCGGGTTAATCTTACCCCCCGTGGCTTTGCAGAGAACCTGGCCCAGAAGCATGCCGCCGAAGGTGCCGAAGGCAAAGGCCACCAGACCCAGCACCACAATCTTCAGGGTTTCAATCCGCAGGAAGGCTTCACCGCTGGTGGTGGCACCCACAGAGATGGCCAGCAGAATAACCACAATGTACATCAGGGCATTGGAGGCGGTCTCCTGGAGCTGGCGGGTCACGCCGCATTCCCTGAACAGGTTCCCCAGCATCAGCATGCCGATCAGGGGCGCCGTGGAGGGCAGGATCATGGCCACCACAATGGTGATAATAATGGGGAAGAGAATTCTTTCCAGCTTGGACACAGGCCGCAGCTGTCCCATTTTGATCTTCCGGTCCTTCTCGCTGGTCATCAGCTTCATAATAGGGGGCTGGATCATGGGCACCAGGGACATGTAGGAATAGGCTGCCACGGCAATGGGTCCCATCAAATGGAACTGCCCCAGCTTGGAGGCCAGGAAAATGGAGGTGGGGCCGTCGGCGCCGCCGATGATGGAAATGGCCGCCGCTTCGGAGCCCTTAAAGCCCAGGGCAATGGCCCCCAAATAGGCCACATAAATACCGAACTGAGCCGCCGCCCCCAGCAGGAAGCTGATGGGGTTGGCAATCAGGGGGGCAAAGTCCGTCATGGCGCCCACACCCATGAAAATCAGGCAGGGCAGAATGGCCCACTCGTCTAAAATATAGAAGTAATGCAGCAGACCGCCGGCATTCTCCTTGGTGGTATAGGCAAATTGGGGCAGATAGGTCTTCATGGCCGCAACGGCTTCCGCCAGGGACTCCACAGCGGAACCGGCCTTGACCGTAGCCACCGTTACACCGGTGGCATCCTGCAGCTCCATCTTCTTGCCGTCCGTCGAATAGACCTCTTCACAGACCCGCCAGGCCGCCAGCAAATCCTCCCCGGCAAACTCCACAATGGCAATCTCGTTTCCGTCGGGATCCAAATAGGAGATGGTGGGGGATGCAATGATCTGGGGATAAATATTCACCAGCAGCATGCCGAAGGCAATAGGGGTCAGCAGCAGGGGCTCAAAGCCCTTGGCAATGGCCAGGTACAGGAAAACACACGCCACCAGAATCATCACGTAGTTTTTCCAGTCCAGGGAAGCAAAGGCCGTCTGCTGAGCCAGATTGGCAAGGGTATCTCCGATACTTAACAACATAACGTATACTCCTTTGGACTGAACTTAGCTCAGGGTTGCGATTACGTCGCCCACTTCCACGGCGTCGCCTTCCTTTACATTGATAGAAGCCACGGTGCCATCCTGAGGGGCCACCACGGGAATCTCCATTTTCATAGAGTCTAAGATAACGATTTCGTCGCCGGCGGAAACGCTGTCCCCCACCTTGGCCACGATCTTCCAGATCTTACCAATGACCTGGGCCTCCACATTCATGCCGCCGCCGGCCGGGGCCGCCGCCTTGGGGGCCGCAGCAGGAGCCGGGGCCGCCGCCTTGGGCGCCGCAGGGGCTGCCGGAGCTGCGGGGGCCACAGGAGCCGCCGGGGCAAAGCTGGCGGGCTGGCTCATCATGGGAGAGGAGAAGGTGGGGGCAAATCCGCCGCCTTCCACGGTAACATCATAGGTCACGCCGTTAACAGTGATTTTGTAGTTGCTCATTTGTTATTTCCTCCTGGAAAGATTGGGTGTATTTATAATTCCAATTATTGTTTTCGGAATCCTTCGCTTCGCTCGGGATAACACTCATTTTGCCTTTTCGATGGCCGTGACCCGGGCATTGGGGCCGCACTTTTCTGCCACTGCCGCCAAAATCACCGCCAATACGGCGCCGTCCAGGGCGTTTTCATCCGGTGCTGCCGGCTTCTGGGCCGGGGCAGCCTTGACGGCCGGAGCCGGCGCTGCCGCCTTTACCGTCTTCTGATCGTTTTTGGAAAGAAACTTGAACAGGGAAATAATGCCGCAAAGGAAAAGCAGGGCCAAAAATACCACGCCGAGACCGGCGGCCATATTGCCCAGCGCCTCTCCCAGCAAGATATCGCTGGCGGCCACAAGGAATCGAATCATTTTCCGCTCACCTCATAATCTTTAGTGCGCCATAAAACGCCGTTTACAGTATATAGCAAGCGGACGGCCCTTGCAAGATAATTTTTGCAAAGAATCAAGGAAAAATCGAGAAAAATTAGCAGATATTAAACAGCCCTTTTACCGAGCGTAAATACGACCGATGATCCAGTTGGCAAAAGACGCCGGCAGCAGCTTGGCCAGCAGGCAGACCGCCTTGTAAGAAAGACCGATGGCCAAAAGGGGACGGCTTTTTTTCTTAAGGGCCACTCGGGCCACGTAGCCTCCAGCGGCGGCGGCGCTCATTCCGTTTCGCTCATCCTTTTCCATCACCGCCACACTGCGGGCGATCCGGCCTCCGTAAACATCGTCTCCCCCATAGCTTTTCGCCCGGGCGTCGGTAAAGCCCGTGGCGATATCCCCGGGCATGACGGCGCAGACGCTGATATGATAGGGCCTGACCTCATTGGCCAGGGCCAGGGTATAGGCATTGATGGCTGCTTTGCTGACGGAATAATAGGTCTGAAAAGGGATGGGCACCGGGGCTGCAACAGAGCTGATGGTCACAATGCGGCCACCCCCCTGGGCCCGCATAAAGGGCAGAACCGCTTTGTTCATATTGACCATGCCGAAGAAATTTACCTCCAGCTGGCGACGGGCCTCGGAAAGCTCCGTGAATTCCACCGCCCCGGATATGCCAAATCCGGCGCAGTTTACCAATATATCCAGACGGCCGGCCTGCCGGATCACATATTCCACCGCCGCCGCCGCTTCTTCCTCCCGGGTCACATCGGCCTGAATATGATCCTCTCCGCCGGCCTCCCGGCGGCTAAGGCTAAAAACCCGGCACCCTGCCTGACGCAGAGCCCGGGCTGTTTCCAGACCAATCCCGCTGGTCCCCCCCGTCACCAGAGCCACGGGGCGGTTCACAGTGTATACTCCTCTAAGACCCGGGCGATAATATCCACCGCCTCGTCAATCAGTTCGTGGGTATGGGTGGCCATTAAGGAGGTGCGGATCAGGCACTCATTGGGCCCCACCGCCGGGGGCAGGGAACTGTTTACATAGACGCCCCGGTCATAAAGGGCGGTGGTAATCATCAATGTCCGCATGGGTTCATAAGTATAAATGGGAATAATGGGAATCTGCTCTCCGCCGCCAGAGCGCATGGCCACCGCCCGGTCCCTCAGGGCCTGCCGCATATAAAGGGCGTTCTCCTGAAGTTTTTCCGGCAAGGAAGGATTCGCCTCCAGAACCTTCAAAGCGGCCAGAGCCGAAGCCGTGTTGGCCGGCGTCATGGAAGCGGAGAAAATAAAGGGTCTGGAATTATGGCGTACATATTCCGTCACCTTTTCCGAAGCCGCCATGTAGCCTCCCAAAGAGGCCAGGGACTTGGAAAAAGTTCCCATGTAAATATCCACTTTGTCCTCCAGCCCGAAATAGCTGGCTGTACCCCGGCCTCCTTCGCCGATAACCCCCAGACCGTGGGCGTCGTCCACCATAACCCGGGCGCCGAATTCCTCCGCCAAAGCGCAAATCTCCGGAAGCTTGGCGATATCCCCGCCCATGGAGAATACGCCATCCGTCACAATCAGGGCCCCGGCGTTTTCCGGAACCCGCTCCAGACAGCGGCGCAGCTCCTCCATATTGCCGTGGCGATAGCGCAGCATGGTCCCATAGGAAAGCTTGCAGCCGTCATAAAGGCTGGCATGATTCTCCCGGTCCATGATCACATAATCATTTTTGCCCACCAGGGCGCTGATAATACCCAGATTGGATTGGAAACCTGTGGAAAAGGTCATAATCGCTTCCTTGTGCAGGAAGCGGGCCAGGGCCGCCTCCAGCTCCAGATGCAATTCCAGCGTACCGTTTAAAAAGCGGGAGCCGCTGCAGCCGGATCCGTAATTCTCGTAGGCTTTAATACCTGCGGCAATGACATCCGGATGGGTGGTGAGTCCCAGATAATTATTGGAGCCCAACATAATCCGGCGCTTGCCCTCCATGATTACTTCCGTATCCTGACGGGATTCCAGGGCATGGAAGTAGGGATAAATCCCCTGGGCCCGGACCTCCTCCACCCGCTTATATTGAAAACATTTTTCAAACAAATCCATGGCAGCCTCCACTTTTCGAACACGAAGTCCGCTGCAATTATAAACAAAAAATAAAGAATCTAAAGAAAGACAGGCCCATTATGCCACAGAGACCGCCCCGGGTCAAGGGTAAAGCCCAGGCTTTTGGGGATTCCTACCGGGGGCTGCAAAGGGCGATAAGCTGACTGCCCCGGGCGTCCATTTCCTCCAGAAAGGCCGGGCCCAGCTTCTTTTGCAGCACCCCGCGGCCCTCCGCCAGATTGGGCCTGCGGCTGTCCAAATTGTGACAGTCCGAACCCAAAAGGTGAGCCTTGCCCGCGGCAAAGAGCTTCAGCACCATCCGGCGGCTCCGAAAAGTCAGCAGGCTTTCCGCATTGATTTGCACCAAAAGGGGCAGGGTCAGCAGGGTTTCGAGAATGCTTTTATCCCGCTGGAAGGGAATATATCGTTCCAGATGGGCCAGAATCAGCTCATACTTTTTATCCAGAAGTCCCTCGATTTCATCCAGATCCCGGCGGTTCCACTGACGGAAGGGAAGCTCCAGCAGCATCAGACGGGAACCTTCCAGGCAAAGCTGCTCTAACCCCTCCGCCCGGCTCATGGCATCGAAATAGGCCACCTCCGCCCCGGGAATCAGGGAGATTTTCCGTGACGCTGCCAACGGGAGCAGGGCTTCCAGCGCCGTGCTTCTGCGGCTTAGGAAACGCTCAATCCGGTTTTCATCCGCGTAAAAATGGGGGGTCAGAACGATTTGTTCCACCCCCTGAGCCGCCTGGATATCCAGCATTTTTTCGCTGATTTCCAGACTCCGGCTGCCGTCATCAATACCCGGCAGGATATGCGTGTGAAAATCGCTTATGCTCATGGATTGTTTCGGGTTTCTCCTTCGCTTTTGCGGCGGCCATAGCTGTAACTGTATTTTCCGCCGTATTTCCCGTGCTTTTTCTCCGAATGGACATCGGTAAAGACAAAGCCCAGAATCTTGGCTTCGGCAAATTCCAGCTTGCGGATGGCCTCCTCTGTCGATTTCATGGTGGATACACCCTGCCGAACCACCAGCACCGTCCCATCCGCCCGGGGAGAAAGCACCAGGGCATCGGAAACCACGTTCACCGGCGGCGTGTCTATAATGATGTAATCAAAGCTTTTCCGCAAAAACTCGATCATATTTTCCATCTGTCTGGCCCCCAGAAGCTCCACGGGATTGGGGGGCACGGTTCCGGAGGGCAGCAGATAAAGGCCGTTGGACAAAATCCGCATGGCCTCGTTGGTCTTGGCCCGCCCCACCAAAAGATCCGTCAGGCCCGGGGCGCCGTCCAGGGCCAGCTTTCGGGCCACCGTGGGCAAACGAAGATCCCCGTCCACCAACAGGACCTTGGAATTATTCTGGGCAAAGGATAAGGCCAAATTCACGGCAGTGGTGCTCTTGGCTTCCCCCTGCTCCGGGCTGGTGACCAGAATCACTTTACAGCCGTCTCCCGCGGTGGAAAACATCAGATTAGTCCGAAGATTTTTATATGCTTCCTGGGCAGCAAAGGGGGTTTTATCATTCAGAATATGCTTTCTTTCCTCTGCCAGGGTGGGAACCGGTGCATTTTTCTTGAGCTTCATCCTTTTTTCCCTCCCTTTTTCCCCGGACGGGCCGCTGCATAGCCATAACCGTAGCCGTCGCTTTCGTTTTCATTCAGATTGGGAATCACCGCCAGCAGCGGATAATCCCACTGTTCAAAGTCCACGGTGCCCTTGATGGTATCATCTAGCATGTTAATCAGCAATACCACCGCCGCT
>CACZSB010000090.1 GCA_902783765.1 uncultured Lachnospiraceae bacterium | reverse complement strand
CTGGACCTTTCCTCCTCCACCCTTAAGACCAAGGTGACAGTAAAGACCTTTGTGGATGGGGACACCACCCATTTCTGGGTGCCGGAGAGTGTGGATCCCTCGGGAGTCTTAAAGGCTCGCTATCTGGGGGTGAACACCCCGGAAAGCACCGGAAAGGTGGAGGAATACGGCAAAACCGCCGCCCTCTTTACCCGGGAAAAGCTGGAAAATGCCGCAGAGATCCTTATCGAATCCGATGATGAAAGCTGGAACCGGGATTCCACCGGAGAACGCTGTTTGGTGTGGGTCTGGTACAAGGCGGAGCCAAAGGGCCCCTATCGGAATCTGAATCTGGAGCTCTTGCAAAACGGCCTGGCCATAGCCAATTCTTCCGGAAATAACCGCTACGGAGAGATCTGTACCCAGGCTATACTCCAGGCCCGGACCCACAAACTGGCGGTCTATTCCGGGGAGAAGGATCCCAATTTCTACTACGGGGAGGCCCAGGAGCTGACCCTGAAGGAGATCCGCCTGCATCCCGAAGCCTATGAAGGCAGCAAGGTGGCCTTTGAAGGGGCCGTGGCCCGGGGATCCGAGGGTACGGTCTATGTGGAAGCCTATGATCCGGAATGGGATATTTATTTCGGAATCCCCGTATATCTGGGCTACGGTCTTTCCGGAGACGCCTTAGATATCATGAGCGTTGGCAATCTCGTTCGGGTGGTGGGGACCCTTCAGTATTACGAGGCCGGTGGCATCTGGCAGATTTCCGGCATCGGCTATCGGGCCATGAAACCAAATGATCCGGGGAATGTGCAGAAGCTGGGAGAGGGCTATGAAGCCGCCTGCCCCCTGACGGCCCCCGAGCTGTTTGCGGAAGGATTTCTGGAGGATCCGGAGACCGGGGAGCGCTATCCCTATGGGGCCCTGGTGATGGACAGCACCATTGCCATGGAGGGGCTTTTGGTCAAATCCTGCCAGACCACCACTGCGGAAGATTCTGCTTCCAAGGGCGCCTTTACCTTAGTTTGTGAAGGGGCGGGGGTCAGTATCCGGCTTCGGACGGCGGTGCTGAAAAATCCCGACGGCAGCCTGGTGCAGGGAGAGGATTATGTAGGCAAGGTTCTGAATGTTAAAGGCATCGTTTCTTATTACAACGGCGAATATCAAATCCGCATCATACGGGCGGAAGATATGGAGATTCAGCCCTGAATAGGGCATTAAAAGAAGGAGTATATCATGAAAAGAGCATTGGCGATTTTACTGGCGACCATTCTGTGTCTGGGCCTTTTAAGCGCCTGCAGCCCCGCCGGGGAGCAGACCACGGCTTCCACCACACCCAGTGCCACCCAGCCTAGCACCGCCGCCACGGAGCCGGAAACCACCCTGGCCCCCTTAGATCACGGCAGTCTGGCCAAACGGGCGGCGGATTATCTGGATATGGCTTATGGCATCATGAATAAGCCCACCCCGGAGGATTATATTATCCCGGCCTCCATCAATATTGACGGTAAGCCCGTGGCCATCAGCTGGACCGTGGAATATACCGGCGATGTGAGCGAAGGCGTGGAGCTGGTCACGGAGGGCAATATCGTGACCGTGGATGTGAACGAAGAGTCCCCGGACGAAGTAAATTACATTTTAAAGGGCACCATCAGCGCCGATGGGGAAACCAAGGAGGTTTCCTTCGTACACCTGGTGCCGGCGGCTGACAGCGGGGATCTTTCCACCGCCGAAATCATGGCCCGTCTCTTTGCCCTGGAAGCCGGTCAGTCCCTAAAGGGCACTTATGTGCTTCGGGGAGAGATCGTATCCATTCCCAGCGCCTACAGTGCGGAATACAAGAATATCACCGTGAATCTGAAGGTTACCGACGAGGAGCATATCGTGCAGTGTTACCGGCTGGCCGGAGGCGAAGAGCTGAAGGAAGGGGATGTGATCACCGTTATGGGCGCTTTGAAGCGCTACAATGACACCTTTGAATTCGATGCCGGCGCCACCTATTCCAAGGAGCTTTCCGTGGAAGAGATGAAGCAGCAGCTGGTGATCGAGGAGCTTTACAGCCTGGAGGCCGGTCAGTCCCTGAAGGGCACTTACGTGCTGCGGGGGGAGATCGTTTCCATTCCCAGTGCCTACAGCACGGAATATAAGAATATCACCGTGAACCTGCTGGTCACCGATGAGGACCATATCGTGCAGTGCTACCGGCTGGCCGGGGGCGAAGAACTCCAGGTGGGAGATGTGATCACCGTTATGGGGAATCTGAAGCGGTACAATGACACCTTTGAATTCGATGCCGGTGCCACCTACTCCAAGGAAATGACCCTGGAGCAGGCCAAGGATGCCCTGGTGGTGGAGCAGCTCTATGAGCTGGAGGCCGGCCAGTCCTTAAAGGGGCTCTTTACCCTGACCGGTAAAATCGTATCCATTCCCAGTGCCTACAGCGCGGAATACAAGAACATCACCGTGAACCTGCTGGTCACCGACGAGGAGCATATCGTGCAGTGCTACCGGCTGGCCGGAGGCGAAGAGCTGAAGGAAGGGGATGTGATCACCGTAACCGGCAATCTGAAGCGTTACAATGATACCTTCGAGTTTGACGCCGGTGCCACCTATGTGAAGGTGGAAGAGTAAATAACAGGACGGGGCGGCCGCGGCCGCCCCGCTTTCTTTAAAACAGGAATATGTAAGAGTTTTAAGATCCGAAATCCAGCCCCCTTTGGTAGGCCGCCTCGTCGGTGCGGGCGATGCTTAAGGGGGAGATGGATATATAGCCCTTCATTACCGCATCCAGATCCTTTTTCGGATCAAAGCTGCCGTCATAAACGGAATAGCCCCGGGCCTGTACCAGGGAGCCCTCTGTCTTTTCATAATGGTCCAAATAATAGGGTCCCGCCTGACGGGTCCAGAGGATATCCCCCGCCTCCGGGGGAATATTGACATTTAAGACAGGGGCAAAGGCAAGCAGATCCCGGCTGCGGATATATTCCCAGACCCGGGGCAGACTTTGCTCCGCTGCCACATAATCCTCCGGCCAGGTGGAAAAGGCAATGGATTTGATTCCGCTGGCGGCGGCCTCGAAGGCAGCCCCGCAGGTGCCGGAATAGGCAATGTCCGCCCCCACATTAAAGCCCCGGTTGATGCCGGATAAGACCAGGTCGAAGCTCTGATTCAGATAGGCGGTGGCAATGCGGACGCAGTCCGCCGGGGTGGAATCCACGGACCAGGCAGGCAAATCCAGATCCCAGGAAAAGGGCTCCACGGAAAAAGGCGTGCGAATATTGATGCTGCAGCTGCTGGCGCTTTGCTGGGATTTGGGGGCCACCACCGTCACATCTCCCAGGTTTTGAGCCCAGCGGGCCAGGACCCTAAGGCCCGGCGCCTGAATGCCGTCGTCGTTGGTCAATAGAATCTTCATAGCCAGCCCTCGTGGTTTTCTTTGTAATTCTTCAGCAGCTCATCGGCTTCTGCCAGCAGCTGCTCCGCCTCTTCCCAGCTGTATACGGTGGCGCCGCTGGCCCTGTCGTGACCGCCCCCATGATAGCGGGTGGCCAGCTCCTGCACCGTTACAAAACGGGAGCGGAGCCGCACCCGGATGGAGCCGTCGCCGTTATCGATAAAGGCCAGCCAAATCAGGGAGCCTTTGATTTCGCTCAAATAACTGATGGTTTCGCTGGCATCCTCTCGGCTTAGGGAGAAGCGCTGCTGCATGGGCCCGTCCACAAATAGATAAGCCACCCCGTTGGGGGTAAATTTCATATGCTCATATACATAAGCCTCATAGCGGAAGGAGTCTGCCTCCCGCAGGCCCAGCCGGGCAAACAGGCTTTCCGTGTCCAAACCGGTATCCAGCAGCATCCCCGCCAGCCGCAGGGTGTCGCCGCTGACAGAGGGGAAGCGGAAACGGCCGGAATCCGTTACCATGCCTGTATACAAAAGCAGAGCCGCCTCTCGGGTAAGTTTTAAATCATTTGGAAAGCTGCGGTAAAAATCCGCAATCATTTCACAGCAGGAGGAACGCTCCGGTTCCACCCAGGCCAGGTGACCAAAATGGTCCTGATCCGGAATATGGTGATCGATTTTAATGACCCGGGGGGCCAGGGAAAAATATTGATTGGAGATGCGGCCTTCATTTCCCGTATCCGTTACGATCAGCAGGGATTCCCGGTAATGGGCCTCTGAGGGGTGGGGGTCATCGGGACCTAAAAAGGCCAGATAGTCGGAGCTGTCGTCGCCGCAGACCCGGATATCCTTTTCCGGAAAGGAGGCCCTCAGCAAAGCGGCCAGGCCTCGGGAGGAGCCAATGGCATCCCCGTCCGGGCGCAGATGCCGGGAAATAACGATTTTATCCGCCTTTTTAATGGCCTCCAGTATTTCCTTCTTTATGGCTTCATTCATCTTGTGCTTCTCCTAATAAAATATCCAGGTCCTTCAGCATGGCCTCCGCATCTTCCCGACTTTTCAGGGTGGCGCCGCAGGCCTTGGCATGGCCTCCGCCTCCGTACTTTGCCGCCACGGGCCGCACGGGAATCCGCCGGGAGCGCAGCTCAGCTAAAATCCCCTGGGGGGCTTCGGTGAAATTGGCCCAAATCTCCACCCCTTTCAAATCCCCCATGACCCCCACCATGCCTCGGGAAACATCAAAAAGCTCCATATTCAGGCGGCTGATTTCCTGGGCGCTGTTATATAAATAGGCGATGCCTCCGGGGGTAAACTGGATCCGCAGGGCAAATTGGGCCCGGCGCTGCACATCCTCCAGACTGGTGGCATATAGCTGGGTGAAAAGGCTGTCGGTATCCAGATGACAGCTCAAAAGCTCCGCCGCCAGCCGGTGGGTCCGGGGGGTGGTGGAATCGTAGCGAAAGCGCCCGGAATCCGTCACCATGCCCATATAAAGGGGCAGGGCGCTCTCCGGTGAAAGGGCCAGGCCGATGTTTAAGGCAAAGTCAGTCAAAAGGCCGCAGGCGCTTTCGAAGGAATCGTCGATGATCTCCAACTGGGCGATTTTTTCCTGGAAGATATGGTGGTCAAAGCGCAGAGTAGCCGCCGCCAAATTCCAGCGGGTATCCGCCACCAGGGTTTGAGCCCCGCTGTCTAAAATAATGCAGAGGGCCCGGGGAAAGAGTTCATCCGGCACCGTCTCCGGGGCGCTATCCGGCAGGAAGGAAAAACGCTCGGAGGCATCCCCCACCATATAAATCTGTTTTTTGGGATAGTTGTGCTTCAAAAGATTCCGCAGACCCAACTGGGAGCCGATGGCATCCCCGTCGGGCATTTTGTGCCGGTGAAGGATGATGATATCATATTGTTCGATCAGGGCCAGGGCCTCCCGGTAAAGCTGATTCATATCAAATCCTTTCTTCCGTAAGGAAATGGCTTAAGAGATACTCCTTATTGTTGTGGGCCGGTTCCTCCAGCACATCCAGCAGCATGGCCTGGAGCACATCCCCCATGGCCTTGCCGGGGGCCATGCCCCGAGCCTTCAGATCCCCGCCGTTTACGGCTAAATCCTTTAGGCCTAAGGGGTCCTGCCGGGCCTTAATTTCCTTGTAGGCCGCCAGGGTGCCCCGGTAACGAGGGTCAAATTCCTCGTAGGCGGGAGCCCCCTTCCCCCGATTATCCGCCAGAATAAAGTCCAGATAATCCGGGAAAAGATCCGGCCCCACCTGGTAGATCAGCTTCCGCACCATGGGCAGAGTAGGCTCCACCCGCAGGTCGTGGACGGAGATGAGCCGCAGCACCAGCTCCGTGGTTTTATTGTCATAACGGTATTCCTTTAAGAATTCCCGGGCGATGGCTGCGCTGAGGGCGGGATGGCCCTTAAAATGATCCCGGCCGTTTTCGTCGGTGGTCCGGGCCGCCACCTTCCCCGTGTCGTGGAGGAGGGCGCAAAGCCGCTGCACCAGGGTGGGGGGGGCCGCCTTCATTACCTCCAGGGTATGATGGCCCACATCATACAGGTGGAAGGGGGTGTGCTGGGGGGTGGCCAGCATTTCATCAAATATAGGCATAATCACGGCGGTGATCCCGGTCTGGCTGAGTTTTTCAAAGTAGTCGGGATGCGCCGACAACAGCAATTTGTTTAATTCCAGCTGGATTCGCTCGTGGCTGACCAGGTTCAGCCGTTGGGCCAGGGGCCTTATGGCTTCCCAGGTTTCCTCCTCAATTTCAAAGCCCAATTGGGCGGAAAAACGCACCGCCCGCATCATCCGCAGGGCATCTTCGTGAAAGCGTTCTTCAGCTTCTCCCACGGCCCGGATGAGCCCGGCCTCTAAATCCCCCTGGCCCCCGAAATAATCCTGCAGCCCCGCCTCCGGGTGATAGGCCATGGCGTTGATGGTAAAATCCCGCCGGGCCAGATCCTCCTTCAGAGAGCTGACAAAACGGACCGAATCCGGGTGGCGGCCGTCGCTGTAGGCCCCGTCGCTGCGATAGGTGGTGACTTCGAAGCTTTGGGGGCCGTCCATTACCGTTATGGTGCCGTGCTGCAGGCCTGTGGCCACGGTGCGGCGAAACAGCCCCCGCACCTGTTCCGGCAGGGCAGAGGTGGTAATATCCCAATCCGCCGGCGCCCGTCCAAGCAAAAGGTCCCGGACGCAGCCGCCTACGATATAGGCCTCAAAGCCGGCCTGGTGAAGTTTGTCCAGAATCCGGAGAACTCTGGGGGGGAGCGTAAATGATAAATCCATAAGGAAACATGCCTCCAAAACTAAATAAAATAGCACAAAAAGCCTTGGAAAAGCAAGGCTTTTGTCTGCTGTTTCAGGTAAACAGGGGAAACAAGGGGGAAGGAAATATTAAAAACGTGTTGCGGCACAACGGTTTTTGATATGCGGCCTAAGGGACTTGAACCCTTACATCTTTCGATACAGGAACCTAAATCCTGCGCGTCTGCCAGTTTCACCACATCCGCGGATATAGAAAAAGCCTTGCTCCCGCAAGGCTGTCTCTGTGCGTTAGAGGATTCGAACCCCCGGCCTTTTGGTCCGTAGCCAAACGCTCTATCCAGCTGAGCTAAACGCACCCGTTCCGAAGAGGAACAAGGGATATATTACCGCTGACAACGCTGATTGTCAAGGACTTTTCATATATTTTTGAAAACTGCCGCAGAACACACCACCTGCCTCCGTCAGCAACCATTGGCACCTATTTCTCTTCACCCCCCGTATCCCTGCCGCCCGAAGAAATCGATCAGCATCTCTCCCATTCGTTCGTCT
>CACZSB010000089.1 GCA_902783765.1 uncultured Lachnospiraceae bacterium | reverse complement strand
TGTGTGGCTATGAGGGCTCAGAAGCAATGCCCGAGATTCCGAAAAAGTGGAACGGAAAGCCCGTGACAATAGTCAATATGAACATTAAGAAAAACACAAACCTGCAGAAACTGATTCTCCCGGAAAGCATTATTTCTATTAGAAATCTGGAGTGCGGAAGCGCATTAAAGGAATTGAGCCTGCCTAAAAACCTGCAGCACATGACATACGCAGGATATAATCACACGATTATGCTTGCGGAGGAAACGAAGGTTCGCTATGCCGGAACCGTGTCGGATTGGACGGAGTTATATTGCTTCAATTTAAAGAAACATGCTGTAGGTCATGACAGGCGAAACCAGAATCCCCAGGTAATCTGTTCTGACGGAGTATGGAATAGAGAATAAGATTATTATAAAAAAATACAAATCACCTCCCGGAAACCATTGAAAAAAATACATTTTGTATTCAGATATCCCTTTAAAAAAATACAAAATCATGTATAATAGAATCCGGGAGGTTTAACTATGCTTCAAAGAAATATAAGCGCAAAACTCATCGAATGGAAGAATCGGTCTCATCATCCGCTTGTAATTGGCGGAATGCGTCAAACGGGAAAAACCTTCAGTGTCAGGCTATTCGGTCAGGAAAATTATAAAAGCGTAATATATATTGATCTGAGAGAAAACAAAACCATTCATTCTGCCTTCGAAGGGGATTTTGATATCAACCGCTTGATTACAGCCATTAGTGCCAGTACTCCCGGCAGTCGTTTTGTTCCCGGTGAGACACTACTAATTCTCGATGAGATTCAGGATTGCCCGAACGCCAGAAGCTCTCTAAAATATTGGGATATCGATGGACGCTTTGACGTCATTTGCACAGGCAGTTTTCTTGGTGTTAAGGGGTTTAGACAGCCATATGAAAGGGGAATTCCGGTAGGTTACGAAGAGCATCTTGTTATGTATCCACTCAGTTTTAGAGAGTTTCTTCTGAACTATGGATTAAGTGAAGATGTGATTCATTATGTCCAAAACTGTTTTCAAAACAGAGAAACCGTAGAAAAAGCTGTTCACGAAAGTATACGGACACTGTATTTGGAATACCTGATTGTGGGAGGAATGCCGGAGGCAGTTAATGCCTTCCTGACTTCTCACGATGTAAATGCAGTCCGTCAGGTCCAAAACAATATCCTTTTCTCCATCAAGGATGATTTTGGCAGATATATCAATGCAAACGGTGAGACAAAAACTAACGAAGTATTAAAACTTCGCGCGGAAGCCTGCCTCAAGTCTCTTCCTGCACAGATATCAAAGGAGTATAAAAAATTCCAGTACAGTCTAGTTGACAGTAAGGCTCACAGTGCCGACAAAGCAGATGCTTTACAATATCTTGTTGATTTGGGTCTTGTAATTAAATCACACAACCTTATGGAAATATCCTCCCCGCTGGAAGGAAACAAAATCGAAAAAGAGTATAAGGCTTTTTTTTCTGACATCGGATTGCTCACTTCACAATTGGGTCCGGAATCAGCCGAAAAAATACTGCGGGGAGAACTGGGGGCATATAAGGGAGCCATTGCAGAAAATATGATTGCCTCTGCCCTGTATCACAGCGGATATAGTTTATACTATTACCGTGGATCCAGCGGTGCCCCGGAAATCGATTTTGTGGAAGCGCTTGAAGGAGAAAATACTCTGATTGAATGTAAGGCTTCCAACAACAAGGCTACCAGCATGAAATATGTAATTTCCAAGCCTGAAAAATACGGAAAACATCCCGCAATTAAAATATCTGATACCAATGTCGGTACAGGGAATGGTTTTGTGACTTTTCCGCTTTATTACTGCGGCTTTGTAAAGCAGAACGTTTCTTCTGCCATAATGTCAAGGGTTGATGTGGCCACCCTAACAGTCCCTGAGAGCTGCACTGTTCCAACGTTTCATGCCCTTCTGTGATTTGGAGAGCAAGGTGGTTCAGATCCGAATCCTTTACGGAATTCCAGAGAGTACGGCAATTATCTCCCATTAACACCTATGTAGATATGCCAATTGCGTCGGTGCCTTAAAAGCCATCAGCGATCTTTCCGTATTTGGGCGGAAAGGTAGGCAGCCAGGGCCCGTCCGCCGCTCAATCCCAGCTGCTGTAAGGACGACAGGATCTCCTGCTGCTTTTCTTTAGGCAGTTTGCGCATGGCGCTCAAAATGGCTTCCGCGCTTTTCAGTTTTTTCTTGCCGATTTCGTCAAAGCTCTCCGCCCCGGTGGATTCAAACAGGGAAAAGACGCTTTCTGTGATGGATCGCCGGTCTTTCTCGCTCATCTGACTCAGCCAATCGCTTAAAGATTTTTCAATCAGCCGGCTCACAGGGGACAATTCCGCCTGTAAAAAACCATTTCTGGATATTTCCCAGCTGAACCCGTCATGCTGGTAAATGCCGATTTGGGAGCTTTTCACAACACGCTGACTGGCTAAGGAGGAAAGAAGCAGGCCAATCACGGAGGTGTCCGGAATGATACTCACGATTTTCGGCAGGATTCGCTGATACCCCGGGGATTGAAGCATGTCCTGCTGAAAACCGGGCCCGTCGTTGGAATAAACGGTCAGAATGCGCTTCTGAATATCCGGATGGCAGGAAGCAGCCGCATAGACGGCCAAATTACCGCCTTTTGAATGTCCTCCCACCCGCAGCTGGCCCTGTATCTGATTGCCGACCCGGTTCAGATATTGGGTGGCGCGCCGCTGGCCCTCTGTTTCATTTAAAAAACCTAAATTCAAATCTTCCTTCCAGCCCACTAAGGTAAGATCCGTCCCGCAAAACGCCACATAGGCGCTTTGATCGGGTAGGCGAAATGTGACGGCGGCAATTTGCACCTCGCGAAGCGTTTCCGTTTCATCTAAATACCAGCAAAGCCGAACATCCCGGTAGCGGGCGCCGCAGAGCATCTTTTCCATAAGCAGCGGCGCCTTTGCAAAGAAGGACTTGTCCTTAAGGATTTCATCGCGGCTGTGACGCTAAAAAAAGCCCTGACAGGCATCGCTCAGGGATACTTCGCTTCCGTCCGGGGGAAGGATGTCCTTAAAATCCGTATAGACAAGCTTCGCCAAAACCAGGTTATCCACCTCCTGGAAGGGATTCACGGAAAAAGGCACATCGCAGCGCCATTCCAAATAATCAAAGAGATTCATGTTTTATCCCCTGCAGCATATATTCACAGGCACTTCTCAAATCTGGCAGGATAATTTCCGCCAGACTTTTCATTTCCTCGTCCGGGGCCTTCACATCGGGAATCATTATGGGTCTAAGGCCCGCGGCCTTCAGGGCCCGGACGCCGTGATAGGCATCCTCAATCCCAAAGCAGTGGCCGGGTTCCCGCCCCAGCAAGGCTGCCGCCTTCTGGAATATCTCCGGATCCGGCTTTCCCTGCTTCACATCGTCGCCGCAAACAATCACATCAAAATAATCCAAAAGCCCCACGGATGCCAGTTCCGGCAGCACCAGCCGCCGATGGGTGGAGGAGGCCAGGCCCAATAAAAAGCCTTGCAAAAACAGCTTTTCCAACACCTGGGCGGCCCCGGGCTTTACCGGAAATTCGCCGGAAAGGCGCAGCTCTTCAAAGCGCTTTTCCAGCTTCTCCTGAATATCTTCAAAGGGATAATCCGGGCCATAATGGGCCAGAAAGAACTTTTTGGTATCGGCCCGGGTAAAGCCGCATACCTGGGCAATCAAATCCGGCAATGCCGGGTCACCGGAGCCGTCTATGGTGGCCCATTCCCGGATGCAGAGATTCTCCGTATCCAGCAGGGTTCCGTCCATATCGAAAATGGCGACCTGGGGGAGGGGAGTGACACGGTACAGTCCCTGTCTATTGATATAAGCCTCCACCGCCGGGGGCACCAGGCCTTCCAAAGAATCTCTGGCTGCGGCCCTTTGGCGAATCTCCGTGGAGGAAATATCCAAGGCGGGAAAATTCATTAAATGGATCCGGCCTCCGAAACGGTCTGTGAGGGCCGCCGCCTTTTCCTCCATGGCCTTATAATCCGCCCCGCTGCCCCGGCCGGCGGCAATGATTCGAGCCACTGCCAAGATTCGCTCCGGATATCGCCAATGCTCCAGCTGATCCAGCTGATCGCCCCCTAAGATAAAATAGAATTCATGGCCGGGCTGCTCCTTACAAAGCTGCTCCAGGGTCTCATAGGTATAGCTGTTCCCGGGCCGTTCCAGCTCCAGGGTGCAAAGCCTTGCCCAGGGGAGGCCGTAAATGGCCCGTTTGGTCATGGCTTTTCTCTCTTCCGAGGCACTTACATCCCGCCCCG
The DNA here is from genome assembly GCA_902783765.1 of uncultured Lachnospiraceae bacterium. Classification (GTDB taxonomy): domain Bacteria; phylum Bacillota; class Clostridia; order Lachnospirales; family Lachnospiraceae; genus UBA6987. Next base: position 2,211 of record CACZSB010000089.1, on the reverse strand, counting down.
CCTTCATATAGGGCTGTCCCGCCGGCAGAAACCATATCTCATCCAGATCAAACTGCTTTAAGGCATACTCTCCCAAGAGAATATGCCCCCGGTGAATGGGATCGAAGCTGCCCCCCACCAGACCGATTTTCATACAATTTCTCCCTTAATAGGATCCAGAATCGGTGCCATGCGCCGCTTATGCTCGCTGGCCTTATATTTCCGAAGAATGATGGCATCCGCGGCCTCATCTCCGCTGCTGCCCAAACGGATCCAGTCGTGGATCTGCTGGTAGCTCACCCCCAGGCGCTCTTCGTCGGTTTTCCCGGAAAGGCCGTCGCTGGGGGCCTTTTCCACCAAATGAGGGGGCAGCTCCGGCAAAGTCAAACCCAGGGCCACCACCTCCTTGCTGGTAAGGGCTCCCAGGGGATTGAAATCGCTGCTGGTATCCCCGTCCTTGGTACAATAACCCACGGTTCTTTCAGATAAATTTCCCGTGCCGCAGAGGAAAGCCCCCAGGCTTTGGGCTATATAACGAAGCACCGTCATCCTGAGCCGGGGCCCCACATTGATGTCACTCTCCCGCTCCGCGCTGACGGGTATGCCCCCGGGGAATAAATCCTCGGGAAGGCCGGCCTTTGCCGCTTCCTTTAAGGCCTTGTGAATTTCCCCGATATTCACCTCCCGGGCCCGGATTCCCAAGGCCCGGCAAACCGCCCGGGAGTCTTCGATATCCGCCTGGGTCCCGTCCGGCAGCATGATGCCGTAAACATTTTCCGGCCCCAGAGCCCGGGCACAGAGGGCGGCGGCAATGGAGCTGTCCTTGCCCCCGGAGATGCCCAGCACCACCCGGGAAATACCGCAATTAGCAGTGAACTCCCGTATCATTTCAATTAATCTATCCCTTACCGCATCCATCATTAGCTCTCTTCCCTCAGCAGCTGCATCTTCATATCATAATAAGCCGGGCTCATGTCCAGATAATGCCGGTGAGGATTTTCGAAGCGCTGCTCTTCCGCCCATACCTCTTCCTGAAGCTGATCCTCCAGGCGGCGGCGAATCAGGCCGATGTCCTCCTTTTCCAGAAGACGCCTGCCCCCTTCCATTACCAGCTGCTGCATCTCCTTAAAGCGCAGCCCCTGGGTGCTGTATTTTTTCCAGGGTTTTTCCGGATCCACCATATAAGGAATCTCTTCCGGGCTTTCTCCCTTCTTCGTCAGCAAATCTGCTATGCTGTGGCCCGCCTCGTTATACAAACGATATACCGTTTTAATCCCCGGATTCGTCACCTTTTCAATGTTTTCCGAGATTTTGATCCGGGGCTCCATACGGCCCTTTTCTTCCACGGCGCAAAGCTTGTAAACCGCTCCGAACACCGGCTCCGACCGGGCGGTGATCATGCGCTCGCCCACTCCGAAGGCGTCGATCTGGCCCCCCTGATCCAAAATGGAGCGGATGGTATATTCATCCAGGGAATTGCTCACCACAATCCGGGCCTCCGGGAAGCCTGCCTGATCCAGCATTTTCCGGGCTTTTAAGGATAAATAGGCCAGGTCCCCGGAATCCAGACGAATGCCGAAATACTGAGACTGGATACCGGCGGCCCGCATCTCCTGAAATACCTGAATGGCATGGGGAACGCCGGATTTCAATACATCGTAGGTATCCACCAGCAAAATGCAATTATTGGGATAGCGCTTGGCAAAACGACGGAAGGCGTCCAGCTCGTCCTTATAATACATGACCCAGCTGTGGGCCATGGTGCCCCCCACGGGAATATGGAAATTAAGCCCTGCAGACACGGTGGCGGTACCGCCCACTCCGCCGATATAGCAGGCCCGGGCTCCGTAGGTGGCGGCGTCGTTGTTATGGGCCCGGCGGGCACCGAAATCCGACACGCTCCGCCCCTCCGCCGAGCGCACGATGCGGCAGGCCTTGGTGGCGATGAGACTTTGATGATTGATCTGGGCCAAAAGCTCCGTTTCGATCAGCTGGGCTTCCACCAGATCCGCCACCACGGTGATGATAGGCTCTCCCGGATACATGACGCTGCCCTCGGGGAAGGCATATACATCTCCGTGAAAGCGAAAGTCCTGTAAATAGGCCAGAAATCTTTCATCAAAATGGCCCAGAGATCGCAGATATTCTATATCCTGGGGGCGGAAATGCATGCCCTCCAGATATTCCAGCACCTGCTCCAGCCCCGCAAACACCGCAAAGCCGCCCCCGTCG
>CACZSB010000088.1 GCA_902783765.1 uncultured Lachnospiraceae bacterium | reverse complement strand
GATCCGTTCGGATACCACCCTGCCCGCATAGCTGATATTGCTGATAACCCCGGTGCGGATCCCCTTCTGCCACAAATATTCCAAAAATGCCTCTATCCCCTCCGTGGGCCTGCCGGGAGAAGCCGCATCCCAGAAAATGCGGTCGATTTCCTCGGCGGGCAAATCGATGCGGATGCCCATGGATTCATACAAATAGGCCGTAAACATGTGGTTAGGGATCTCTACCAGATTTTGCGCCCGCCTGGCCGGGTCCCGGCGGCCCAGCTCCCGATTGATGGCATTGGCCTCATCCTGCAACTGTCGGGGCGTCACCTGATACTTGTTCCGACTGGCATGGGCCAGCACCGCTTCCGAGCCTTTCAGACCGTCAAAACCTTCCTCCGCTATCAGGGTCTGCCCGTAATCAAAGAGAATCATTTTAGGGGTTTTCATAAATCATTGTTCCTTATCTGTGGTTTGGGGAAGGAAAAATGCTTCTTTATCCTTTATTCCACCTCATTCAATGCATCAACGACTTCCGCCGGTTTCGCGGACAGTTCCACCCAGGCGGGCACAAAACCGCTTTTGACCGCATTTCCCATGGAGCGCAGATTGGACCAGGCAGAACAATAAAAGGGTACTTTTCCCCGGGCCAGAATTTCCCGGGCCAGGCGGCTGGTAAGGGCAGCCGCAATGCCCTGACGGCGGTATGCCGGCAGCACATCCACTCCGATTTGCCACATGGTTTCGCAATCCGCAGAGCAGGCGGCCAGGCCAATCAGCTCCCCCTTATGATATGCGCCAATTCCCAGAACGTCCAGCTCTTTCCGCTTCTCGCACAGGGCATTGCTCCACTGGGGCTTATACAAATCCCCAAAATCCCCCTGGGTGAGAAGCCGGGTTTCATAAGGGCATGCCAGATCAGGAAGCCGCTGAATGTCCGGCAAATAGTAAGACGCCATAAAGCAGACCTTGTGGCCCCGCTCCGTCAGTTTCTCATTCAGCCAGTGGAGATGGGGCGTTTCAAAGCAGTGATAAAAGGGATAGCGGCGAATATAGGCCGCCACCATATCCGCCACCTCTTCCCGGGCCGCCGCAACCACATTGCTGCCGTAGGACGCCAGGGTGCAGCTGATGGGCTCCTTAAGATATTTCCGGGCTCCCGCCCCCAGACGGAAGGGGACTACCACATTTTCTTCCGAGAGAAAATCCGCCGGAATGCAGCCCATATCCTCGGCGGACTGCTCCCGGGCAATTCTCCAAATATCATGTTTGGTCATAGCTAATACCTCCGAACAGCGCCTCCATCGGCAGCTCTGCCATAAGGCCCAGCAGTTCCAAAACCTCCTCCCGCATCCCGGCCTCGCCCTTTTCTATATGGTGCTTAAAAAAGCAGACCTGGGGCCAGCCTGCCACCAGCGCAATCCAGCTGTAACGGGCCAGGGCCTCTTTTTCCATGGGCGAAGCCTGATATATTTCCAGCATCCTGCCCTGATATTTGCGGTAGGATTGCAGGGCAGATGCCAGGCGATTCTTTGCCCCTATAGGGGTCTTGTTTTCCTCTTCAAAGCCGCCGCCCAGGTTGGCAAACTGATTGACCACCACCTCGGTGCCTGCCAGATTAAAATCAATGAATCCCGCAAAATGCCCCTCCCGGGATACCAGCAAATTGGAGGAGTTTTCATCTGCCTGGAACACGCAGCGGGGCAGGTCTTTATAAACCCCTTGCAGCCAGGCCCGGATCTCTTGGTGGCGGTCAAACAGTTTTGAAGCCAGATCCTCCTGCCCCTGCTCCCCCAGCAATTTTAACAGGCTGTTAAAGTTTTGCTGCTTCTCGTCTATCCCCTCTTCCTTGTCAAAGGGAGACAAATCAAAAAGACTGTACATGCCCATGGTTTCGGAAAGATCCACATCCTTGTAGCGCCGGGCAAAAGCCGCCAGACTGTCCAGCATTTCCTGCCAGATGGTATCGCTTTCCGCCTCGCTGACCCGCTTTTCCTCCATCAAATCCCACAAAAGAGGCAGATTCGCATATTCAGCCAGATAAACAGAAAAGCCCTGCCAGGGATGGATAAAATGCCCTGCCTCGTCCGCTATAAAGGCCGAGCAAATCAGGCCGAATTCTTTATAGCGGCCGATAAGGCGGTTCAGCTCCCCAAGCCGTTTTTCCGACAAATCCGGTCCATTGGAAATCCGCAGCACATAGCGCTTATCCACCAGGAAGTTCAGGCGGATATCCTTTTCATCATGGGAGGTGTTAATCAGGCAGGTCCTGTCTGCCAAATCCTCCCGCCCTCCGGGCAATGCCACCCCAAAAAGGGCCAATTCCCTCTCGATCAAGTCTACATCCGGAGGGGACAAATCCGCCGGAAAATGCTTCAAATTCCAATCCTTCTTCATACTATACTGCCGTTTTTATGCACTTATGAATTGCCTGCACCCCAGCATCCTGGGCAAAAGCAGAGAATGAAGTAATAGCTTTTGCCCGTCCCCTCCGATAGCCCAGAATATAGGTGAGATACTGGGCATTGCGCTTACATATTCCGAGAAGAGCCGCGAGCTCTGAGATCCAGCATCTTCTTTCTCCATACTCATGAAGTATTAAATTGTACAGTTCTATGAGTGTCATGGTAATCCTCCTTTAATATCTGTAATTATTGTATCTAAATGTATTATAGCAGACTCTTCGTGGATTGCAAGCGGAATTTGTAATTTAATGAAAAACGCCTTGACTTAATTAAGTTGTTTTATTAATTTTACAATTTGCCCATGAATGCTGTCTAATTCCGGATTCATTGATTTTCCGGCTTTCTGCAGTAGCTCCATATATTTTGCAAGCCTGTCCATCCTATTAATCTCTTCATCTTTGCTGAATGCTTTTCTCTCCTCGTCAACCTCATGTAATCTCATTAAGGCTGCCCGCACACACAGTCTTGCCATAAATGAGATCCGAACCCTATCAATGCCTAGCTGCTCCCGAATACTTTGCAGCACTACAGCAAAATCCCTTTCATCCACAGTAAAACTCATTGTGGCACCTCCATAGGCGGCCTGAGCATCGATATCTCCATCCTTGAACTTCATCCTCTTTACCTGGTTCCAGTTCGGGGGATTTTTCGCCGCATCCCTGAAGGCAAAGAACAAGGCCTCACTAGCTGATCGTTCTACCCTTGAATCGTTTCTAATTAGCTTTTGCAAAACAAATACATCCTCTTGCGTTGGTCTAAAGCTCTTATTTACCATAATATCCTCCTGTAATTATTGTATTTATTTGTATTATAACAGCTTTTTCCAGAAATGCAAGAGCTTTTTTATATTTTTTTTGACCCGATAAACCTCTTGACTATTCCTTTCACCCAGTATATCATAAAGCTGAAATTAATTATTTCGATTTTGTGAGGAACTAATTATGATATATAACTACATTGAAAAAAACTATCAAAAAGGGGATCCCATCTTCCTGAGTGAATTGCCCGGTGCATCAAAAGATTATGTCCGGCAGGAGACGAAAAGACTGGCTGATGAGGGGCGGCTGGAGCGCTTATATAATGGTGTGTACTATCTTCCCTATACCACTATTCTGGGGACCAAAGGCAAGGTCTCCATGGATAGATACATTGATAAAAAGTATTTGTCCTCCGGGGGGAAAACCTCCGGCTATATCACCGGTCTGCAGCTGGCCAATCAGCTGGGATTTACTACCCAGAATCCCGGTTGCTATGAGGTTTGCAGCAATGAAGCGACCACCAAGCAGCGCAGGAAAACCGTGGATGGAAACACCATCATCGTCTATAAGCCTGTGGCCAATGTATCGGAGGAAAACTGCTCCGAGCTGCAGTTCCTGGATCTTATGATGGTTATCGATAAGTACAGCGAGATATCAGGGGCTGAGCTTGTATCAAAACTGAGGAAATATGTTGATGCCATCAAAGTGGATTTCGTGAAGGTCAAAGAGTATCTCCCCCTTTACCCGGATAAGGTGTACAAGAATATATACGAAGGAGGGCTGATGAGTGAGCTGGTATAAAGATCACAGAGAAGTCTGGAAGCAGAT
>CACZSB010000087.1 GCA_902783765.1 uncultured Lachnospiraceae bacterium | reverse complement strand
CGGCGTCCGTGGACCAGCCGGTTTTGGTCTTTTTTCCGTGGGGCAGACCCATTTTTTCAAAGAGGATCTCCCCTAATTGCTTGGGGCTGTTGGGGTTAAAACGCTCCCCAGCTTTTTCATAGATTCGTTCCTCAGCCTCCGCAGCCATGGCACTGATTCTCTCGCCGAAGGCCCGAATGCCCTCCGCATCCACCCGGATCCCCGTCCGGCTCATATCCGCCAGCACCCGGGCTAAGGGGAATTCTATGGTATTGTATAACACTTCCTGCTCCTCTTCCCGAAGAGCCCCTTTCATTTGCTCAAACAGTGCTTCAAGCGATCCTGCCTCAGGGAAGGCTTCACAGTAGAAGGAAGGCTGGGCTTCATATCGCTCAATCAGGGAGATGAGATCAAATTCCTTGGCCCCTGCATCCAAAAGATAGGCCGCCAGCTTGCCGTCCCATTGAATGGATTCTCCCTGGCCTCCCTGGCTCATGGCCAGGGCGTAGAGGGGCGCAGCGTCGAAGACCTGTAAGCTCACGGCAGGGTTATCCAGGAGGGAGAAAAGCTGGGCTTCCGATAAAGTACATATTAGGGTTTCCGCCGGCTTGATTCCAAACCAGGTCCCCTCTTTTTCTGCCAAAATCCAATCTCCGGCGGGATTTGCCGGAAGAGGAGATAAGCCTACGGAAGTTGGAAAAGATGTAGGTTCCATGGCCGTAAGAACGGACTGGAGGCTGGATTTAAAATCCGCTGTTTCGAGAACTGAATCCATAGCTTTTTCTTTTAGCTTCAGTTTTTCGATGAGCTTGTTTAATTCCAGGCTTTTCATAAGGGATAGGGCGGCTGCCGGATCCCCTTCCGTCACCCGGTAGGCCCCGGCCTCTGTTTCGATGGGGGCATCCTTTCTTATGGTGCCCAGGCTGTGGCTCAGCAGGGCATCCTCCCGGCAGGTCAGCAGATTTTCTCGCTGCCTGGGCTTGATAAAGGGATCCTCTATATTTTTATAGACCCCCTCCAGGGAGCCAAACTTCTGAACCAGGCCCATGGCGGTTTTTTCGCCTATGCCCTTTACACCGGGGATATTGTCGCTGGTATCCCCCATAAGGCTCTTAACCTCTATCAGTTGGGCGGGGGACAGGCCGTATTGCGCCTGCACCGCCGCTTCATCCATCCGTTTGGTTTCTCCGTGGCCTCCGGCCAGGAGCACGGTGGTGGTGGGAGAGACCAGCTGAAGGGAATCCCGGTCCCCGGTGGCAATATAGCAGGCATCTCCCCGGGCCTGGCAGGCCGCGGAAAGGGTACCTAAAATATCGTCCGCCTCCCAGCCGGGGGCGGAAATCACCCGGTAGCCCAAAAGGCTTAAAAGCTCCTTGATCAGGGGCATTTGCTGGGCCAGCTCCTCCGGCATGGGGTGCCGGGTGGCCTTATAGCCCTCATATTGTTCATGGCGGAAGGTGGGAGCTTTCTCGTCAAAGGCCGCCGCCACCTCGTCGGGATCCACCTCTTTTAAAAGGGAAAGAAGAATATTGAAAAAGCCCACCACTGCGTTGGTATACCGCCCGTCCCGGGTGGAAAGGGTTTTGATGCCGTAAAAGGCCCGGTTGGCTATGGAATTGCCGTCTAATACCAGAAGTTTCATATGCTAACCTCCTTTAATACATCATACTGGATAGGAAGGGATTCTTCAAGTCTGCGGGATTGCGCTTTTTGGCCGGGATGGGTATAATATAGGCAGTTCTCTGGGGAGAAAGGAGCAGGCTATGTCCTTTTGGCAGGTCATCGGCAAAAACCTTTGGGGCTTTGATCTGATTATATTTTTTACCGCCATATTAAATGGCGTTTGTTATTATTTTGCCCGGCTATATACCGATCAGCTCCATAAAAAGCTGAATTTAGTGGTTTTTCTGCCCTCCCATAAGCAGCGGCCCGAGGCCCTGGCTAAGGCAATCAAAGATATGGACGAAGGCAGTTTTGTGGCCCTTAGAAAAAAATCCGAGGGCTTTTATTCCGTTTTCTCCAATTTGACGGCCATCTTTCCCCTGCTGGGGATATTGGGCACCGTGGTATCCCTGCTGCCCATGGTGGCGGCCCTTTCCGATATGCAGCAGAACTTTTTTGCGGCTCTGACCTCCACCTTCTGGGGCCTGGTCTTTGCCATTATTTTCAAGCTTTTGGACGGTTTTTTGGCGGCCAAGCTGGAGGACAATGACAAGAATGTGACCCTGCTTTTGGAGCGTCAGAAGCTTTTGGAGGATCAGAAGGCATGAGACGGAGGCGCAGCATTTTCATAGAGCTCACCTCACTTTTGGATGTGATCTTGATCATGCTATTTGTGATCCTGACCCAGGCCCGGGCCCAGGCGGATCAGGCCAAAGAGGAGGCCCTGCGGGAAAAAAACAATGCGGCGGTCTATGAGGCCTCTCTGGAAACGGAAGTGGCCAAGAGCAGCAGGCTGGCGGCAGAGCTGGAGGCGGCGGAAGATGAGGCGGAGCGCTTAAAGCGGCAGCTGGATAGCCGGGAAATCGTGCTGGAAAACAGCCGGGTGATCACCCTTTCCATCACCGGGGAGAATCATATCCGCCTGGAAACGGATAAGGGAGCCACCCATATCATCCCCTATGAATGGGGCAATGAGGCCTATGCTTACAATCTGGGCCGCAGTTTACTGCTATCCCAGCTGGAGGAAGAGGTGGATAAGCCCCTCTTTGTGATTTTTCAATATGACCGAGATCAGATTTATAAAGCGGAATATGATATGATTCTTCAGCTGGTCCAGGAAATGAAATTAGAGGCTGCGCAGCGGGAACGCCTGCTCAGCTTCATGGAAATGGACCGAAAGGAATAGATTGAGGAGGAGAGAAATATGGAGAAACGAGAAAAGAAAAAGGGTGGAGCCGGCGGCAAGCTGGCCGGGGCGGCGCTGATTCTGGCCCTTCTGAGCGGCGGCGGATATTTTGGCCTGGGAATCGGAAACCCCTCCGGGGGACTGATTCCGGGTTTCAATCAGCCCCAGCCCCAGACCACGGCGGCAGGGGAAGCGGCCACCACAGGCACCACGGTGGACCCCGAAGCGGAAAAGACCATCCGTATTACAGTGAAGGAAGACAAGCTTCTGTATAATGGCAAGGAAATGGATATCAAAGCGCTCCAGGAGACGATCCTGAAGGATTACGGCCAGGAAAAGAAGGTGGTATTGGTGGATGATCACGGGGTGAAAGCCGTATATGATTCCCTGACCACGCTGTTGAATCAGCTGAGTATTCCATTTAATAAAGAGTGATATCAGTCCCTGAAGAGGGGACCTTGAGGGTGTTCTTTCAGAAAGATGATAATCCGGGAAAAAAGGGCTTGAACAGCCCCGGGACCCGTGCTATAATGCGTAATGCTCTGAGCGGAAGTGCTGGAACTGGCAGACAGGCATGACTAAGGATCATGTGATCGACGATCGTGAGGGTTCAAGTCCCTTCTTCCGCAGAGCAGGCGGATATAGTTCATTGGTAGAACACCAGCTTCCCAAGCTGGATAGGCGGGTTCGATTCCCGTTATCCGCTTCTCCTTTTGAGCCACGCAAATGCGTGGTTTTTTATAGATAGGCATATAAAATGCAAATGGACAAGGACAAGATAAGCCATCAGGATATGTTAAGGCAGGCGGCCCCTGCCCTTGTGGAATGGTTCCGGAGGGCGGGACGGCCCCTGCCCTGGCGGGATCATCCCACGCCCTATGCGATCCTGGTTTCCGAAACCATGCTGCAGCAGACCCGTATCGAAACGGTGCTGCGGTATTATCCCCGCTTTATGGCTCAATTCCCCGATCTGGAAAGCCTGGCGGCGGCGGAGGAACAGGCGGTTTTAAAGCTATGGGAGGGGCTGGGTTATTACTCCCGGGCCCGGAATCTGAAAAAGGCGGCGGAACAGTGCGTGGCGCTATATGGGGGCCGTCTGCCGGAAACGGCGGTGGCTTTAAAGAAGCTTCCCGGTGTGGGAGATTATACCGCCGGCGCCATGGCTTCCCTGGCCTTTGGCGAGCCTGCTCCGGCGGTGGACGGCAATGTACTGCGGGTGCTGGCCCGTTTTTTTGCCGACCAGCGGGATGTGATGGAGGGGGCCGTAAAAAAGGAATACCGTCAGCAGCTGGAAGGCCTGCTTTCGGAGCTTTCGGAGCCGGGCCTCTTTAATGAGGCCATGATGGAATTGGGGGAGCTGATTTGCCTGCCTGGAGGAAGGCCTCTCTGTTCCCGCTGCCCCTGGCAGGAGAGCTGCCGTGCCTTCGCGGCAGGGCTGGAAAGGGATCTGCCTGTCCGTGGAGGCGGCAGGCCCCGGCGGATAGAGAAAAAAACCGTGCTGCTGCTTCGCCGTGAGGAGGGGGCAACAGGGGAATTGGCCCTGGAAAAAAGACCGGACAAGGGGCTTTTGGCAGGTCTTTATGGCTTACCCATGCTGGAAGGGGCCCTGGATATGAGCGATATCCGGCCCTATCTTGAAAGCTATGGTGTCCGCGTTCTTTCCGCGGAAAAGGGCCCGGCTGCCAGGCATATATTCACCCATTTGGAATGGGATATGATCAGCTGGCAGATTTGCACAGACCGCCCCTTGCCGGAATATCTTTATGCCAGCCGGGAAGATGTCAAAGGCCGGTATCCGCTGCCCGCGGCCTTTAAGTATTTTGTGGAATAGGAGAGCCTATATCATGCAGGAAAAATGGGTGATCATGAATAAAAAGGGGGACTATGACGGGATTTGCAGTGCTCTGTCCCTAGACCCCCTGACAGCCAGGATCCTGGCTAACCGGGGTGTTGTGAATCCCCAGCAGGCTGAATACTATTTAAAGGCGGGGCTGGAGGCTTTGCCTGATCCCGATCTATTGAAGGACGCCGAGGCCGCCGCCGGTCGAATCTGCCGGGCTCTGGAGAAGGGGGAAAAGATCGCCATTGCGGCGGATTATGATGTGGACGGCCTGTTTGCGGGCCAGATTTTGAAGGAGTCCCTGGAGGGGCTGGGTTTTTCCACCCGGGTTTTCACCCCGGACCGCATGGAGGAAGGCTATGGCTTAAACCGGCGTATCCTGGAAGAGGCCCGGGATTTCGGGGCCGGATTGCTGGTCACCTGTGACAATGGCATCGCCAGCCTTCAGGAGGCGGAATATGCCCAGGAGCTGGGCCTGGAGCTGATCATTACCGACCATCATGAGCCCCTGCGGGATGGAGCAGAAGGAAAGCCGATGCTGCCTAAAGCCGGAGCGGTAATAGATCCCAAGCGCCCGGACTGCCAGTATCCCTTTGAGGGAATCTGCGGGGCGGTGGTGGCCCTGAAGCTT
>CACZSB010000086.1 GCA_902783765.1 uncultured Lachnospiraceae bacterium | reverse complement strand
GTAAAGCATTGGAAACTGGCGTAAATACCCTGGCGGATACCGTTCGGGTCACCCTGGGCCCCAAGGGTCGGAACGTGGTGCTGGATAAGGCCTACGGCTCTCCCCTGATCACCAACGACGGGGTCACCATCGCCAAAGAAATCGAACTGAAGGATCCCTATCAGAACATGGGCGCCCAGTTGATTAAGGAAGTGGCCTCCAAGACCAATGATGTGGCCGGCGACGGAACCACCACCGCCACGGTGCTGGCCCAGGCCATGGTAAACGAAGGTATGAAGAACCTGGCTGCCGGGGCCAATCCCGTGATTTTGCGCCGGGGCATGAAGGATGCGGCGGATGCGGCGGTGGAAGCCATTAAGACCATGAGCCGTCCCATTTCCGGCAAGAAGCAGATCGCCCGGGTGGCGGCCATCTCCGCCGGGGATGACAAGGTGGGCGATATGGTGGCGGAAGCCATGGAAAAGGTCACCGGCAACGGGGTCATTACCGTGGAAGAATCCAAGACCATGCAGACGGAGCTGGACCTGGTGGAAGGCATGCAGTTCGACCGGGGCTACGTGAGCGCCTACATGTGCACCGACATGGAAAAGATGGAGGCGGTGCTGGATAATCCCTATATTCTGATTACCGATAAGAAGATTTCCAATGTGCAGGAGGTGCTGCCCCTTTTGGAACAGCTGGTGCAGACCGGCTCCAAGCTGCTGATTATTGCGGAGGACATTGAGGGCGAGGCCCTGACCACCCTGATTGTGAATAAGCTTCGGGGCACCTTCAATGTGGTGGGTGTTAAGGCTCCCGGCTTCGGCGACCGCCGCAAGGAAATGTTAAAGGATATTGCGGTCCTCACCGGCGGCCAGGTAATCAGCTCCGAGCTGGGTCTGGAATTAAAGGATGCCCAGCTTTCCGATCTGGGCCGGGCCAAGTCCGTCAAAGTGGGCAAGGAAAATACCGTGATCGTGGACGGCCTGGGCAGTGCTAAGGATATTGCCGCCCGGGTGGCTCAGATCAAGGCTCAGATGGAGGAGACCACCTCCGAATACGATAAGGAAAAGCTCCAGGAGCGTCTGGCCAAGCTGGCCGGCGGCGTGGCGGTGATCCGGGTTGGCGCAGCCACCGAAACGGAGATGAAGGAATACAAGCTCCGCATGGAGGATGCCTTAAACGCCACCCGGGCTGCCATGGAAGAGGGTATCGTAGCCGGCGGCGGCGCTGCCTATATCCATGCGGCCAAGGAAGTGCTGGATCTGGCGGAGAAGCTGGAAGGCGATGCCAAGACCGGTGCTCAGATCGTGTTAAAGGCCCTGGAGGCTCCACTGTTCCACATTGCAGCCAACGCCGGGCTGGAAGGCTCTGTGGTGGTCAATAAGGTGAAGGAGTCCAAGGAAGGCTTTGGCTTTGACGCCCTCAATGAAAAGTATGTGGATATGGTCAAGGCCGGCATCCTGGATCCCGCCAAGGTGACCCGTTCCGCCCTGCAGAACGCGGTATCTGTGGCGGCCACCCTGCTCACCACCGAAAGCGTGGTGGCAGACATCAAGGAACCCGCCCCGGCTATGCCTGCCGGCGGCATGGATGGGATGATGTGATATAAAGCTTTCTAAGAGAGAAGGGCACCCATGGATACATGAGGTGCCCTTCTCTTTTAAGAAAGCCAGCCTCACCGAGCAGGAGCAATTCATAATAGGAATTGCGAGATGCGAGGTGAGGGTGCGGATTGCGGGAGTTTCGAAGAAACGCAGCAATCCGCATATATCACAGCTTTAAGCCGCGCCATTCATGAGCATGAAGCAGCAAAGCTGCGGAATGCGAATGAATGCAGCGCAGCGGGAGAGCGAAGCGCGAAGCTGCGCATGGTGATCCACCTACTTAGTATTCAAACATCCCCGCCGGTTTTTTATCCGGCTTTTTTGTGTCCGTATAGGCCTTGACCGTGGCATAATCAATATCGTGGATGGGCCAGGTGGGCTCCTTGCGGATGGCATCCAGCCCGTCCCCGGAGTGTCCGAGACTCTTTTATGTCCTTATCGGAGCTGACTTCGTATAACCTTGCATTTTCCAAAAAGCAATTGACGATTCTCCCGATTTCGCTTATACTTTATATGCACGGATGAGCCCTCCCACAGGTGGTCGCTCCCAGTGCAGTTTTCTGAAGAACAGGTAACCGACGTCTTGGAGTGAAGCGGTTACCTGTTTCGTTTATTCCGCATATTGCAGATTAAAGCTATGAGCGCAACAATGAGTATTCCGAGCTGTATCAGCTGGTCCACGGATACATTTACTATAGAACAAAAGTTCACCCCCCTGTCAAGGGATATTTCGAAAATATGTTCTAATTAAGAAACAGGATCATCTCCGAGTATTTCTTTTCAAAACTCCTCATCCTGTGGTATGATTCGGACTATAAGGAAAGGAAATATGAGTATAGAGTGAAGGATAAATCATTGAGCAGAACAGAAAATGTTGAGCTGACAGTATTATGCCTGATTGAAGACGGCGACAAGATATTGCTCCAAAATCGAGAAAAGAAGGACTGGCGCGGATACACTTTACCGGGCGGGCATGTGGAACCAGGAGAATCTTTTGTTGACGCTGCGATCCGTGAAATGAAAGAAGAAACCGGCCTGTCGATCCTTAGTCCGAGATTGGTTGGAGTAAAGCAGTTTCCTATAAAAAACGGAAGGTATGTCGTTCTACTATTTAAGGCGACTCAATGGTCAGGAGAACTCCGGTCTTCTGAGGAAGGCCAAATGGAATGGATAAAGTACAGCGATCTTTCAACTATAAAATCCGTTGATGATTTTGACAATCTCCTGAAGGTAATGAACACGCCGGAATTGACAGAGTTCCAGTATTTGGTTTCGGAGGATGAGTGGACTGTGTCAATTAGATAACCAACGGGTTTTGGAGTTTATGATATAATGCAAGCGGTCATTTCAGCTGTTTCAAAATATGGGGACGGTACTTCCTTATGTCGTACTGTCCCCTGTATGTCCCAATTGCAAAACAGAATTGCCTCAGGGTGCCCAATTCTGCTTTCAGTGCGGAACGAAGGTAGAATAAGCGGATAGGCGGGAGCAAGTCGCCCTCACCCGTCACGGCTTCGCCGTGCCACCCGCTCCCTCGTCAGGGAGAGGGCAAGGGGGTTCTTCGCTGTGATCAGGATGACATTTTTGTCTTCATTGAATAACATTGGTCTGCTTGATTTCTTGACATGATATCCAATTTGTATTACACTATATTCAACAAGGAGGTAATACAAATGAGGAAGAATGCCACGCTGCAGGTCCGCATGGATTCAGACATAAAGGCCCAGGTGGAAAAGCTTTACGAGGATATGGGAAGCAGTTTTGCAGAAGCCGTTCGTATTTTTGCTCAGCAGAGCCTGCTGCGGGGGGGATTACCTTTCACGGTCTTTGCGACGCCTCAGCAAAATCAAACCGCCTTCGGGATTCTCGCTGACTATGGAAATCCCGATATAAGATCCCGGGAACGGGCGTTTTATATCAAAGCCATGGAGGAGCGCATGCATGGTTCTGATTGATGCCAATGTGATTCTGCGGTATTTGCTCCGGGATCAGGCAGAGCAGGCCAATCAGGCGGCGGCTCTGATTCATGCCGGCGCCTGGACCACGCCGGGTATTATGGCGGAGGTGGTTTATGTGATGCAGGGCTTGTATCAGATTCCCCGAGACAAAATCGCATCGGCCCTGTTGCTGCTTCTTCATGAACTTCACATGGAGGAAACTGCGTTGCTCAGCTGTGCCCTGGATATATACCAAAAGCACAAACTGGATTTTACGGATTGTCTGCTGGCAGCCCGGGCGCTGACCCAAGGGGCCCAGGTTTTTACCTTTGACAAAAAGCTTATGAAAACCATTGCTGAGCTTTTAGGGAAGCACTGATTCATTCGCAGGAAAAGCCTGGGGACGGCTTATTATATCTCCACCTCTATCTCCTGGGTCTGCTTATCCTTCGGCCAGGCCACAGACCAGGCCAGATTCAGCTTCCGGCTCTCCCCGGGCGCCAGCTCCAGATCCCAGCTCACAAGCCCCGTTTCCGGATCTAACTTCCCGCCGGAAAGCTCCGCCGGCTCCACCACAATGGCCTTTTCCTCCGACACCGGAATCTGATCCCCCAGCTTTACGGTCACCGCCTTATCCTTCTGGGAGCTCAGGATAATTTGATATTCGTATTCCGTCTTTTTCTGGCCTTTTAACAGCTGCTGGCTGCTGTGCTTTTTCAGCTGGACCCGCTTGATTTTCACACTTTCATCGATGCCCAGGGACAAATCATAATGCTCCTTGGTCATATCGGGCCGCAGCAGCACATGGCCGGCAAAATCCCC
>CACZSB010000085.1 GCA_902783765.1 uncultured Lachnospiraceae bacterium | reverse complement strand
TTCCGATGATCTTGTCCACCACATTGGTCTGTTCCGTGCGGCGGTTCACATACTTTTGCACCAGGGGTCTGGTGAAGGCCAAAAGCAGTATGGAAACTGCAATAAAGGCAATGAATTGCCATACCAGCCCTACCTTCAGGAGGGCCAGCAGGAATGCTACCAGGGCACCGCCCGCAAACCAGATGGTTGCCAAGCCCGCCGTGGCCGCTTCCAGGACCACACATACTATAAAGACTATGAGCCAAGCATATACGTCCATTACGTCACCTCCCTCCTCCTATCATAACATGTTGCCGCAGGGGTTTCAATCCAATCATATTTCCGCCCTCCTTTTTATTTTACTGATTTGATATTAGCAAAATAAAGGCGTGATAAACAGGGTTTTCGGAGCGGATTAAGCCCCATTATTTCCGCCGGCGCCGCAAATTAGGCGTTCTGTCTTCCGGTACATTAAACCATACGATCATTATAGTTATTTAACAGATTATTGTCTATACTGTATGGAAAACTTCTTGAATCAAGAAAAAATGACGACACATTTTTTATGCCATTCTGGTCTTATAAAAATATCTCATTTTGAGTCTTTATATATAACCAGTTTATGCTATGATAGAGCTAACTCAATTTGGAGGCTTGTAAACAATGAATGAGAATAACGCCCTTAGCAGCACCCGAAAAATTGCTTTCTGCGGTGTTATGGCGGCCCTGATATATGCTGCTACCCTGCTTCGGATTCCCTTTCTGGGTTCAAAGGTCCATTTTGCCAACGCCTTCTGCCTGCTGGCAGGCCTGCTCCTGGGGCCCGTTTCCGGGGGAATCGCCGCCGGCATGGGTTCCGCAATTTACGATCTTTTCGCCGGATATGACTTTGTGGGAATCCTTATTACTTTTGTCAGTAAATTTGCCATGGCTTTGGTCTGCGGACTGATTTTCCATGGCCGTCGGAAAGCTGAGCCCTCCGGAAAAATGGCTCCCCTCCGCACCATTCTTGCCTGTATCGCCGGTGCCCTCACCTATGTGCTGTTATATATGCTCAAAACCTATATTTATCAGCGTTTTGTTTACGGCGTACCTCTGGATGCCATTACCCCGGTCATGTGGAGCAAGTTTGTGCCATCCATCATCAATGCCCTCTTTGCCATAATTGCCGCCCCCCTGTTATTCTACGCCCTGAAGCCCGGATTAAAAGTCCTGGGGCTTACAAAAAGCCATTAAGCCGATTCCCAATTTGTTTCCATTAAGATTTCAGAGGCCCCCGCTTTCTTCTTGCAAAAGCCGGGGGCTTCCTTTAGTATATAGCTCATAGGGAGGACCGCTTATATGAAGCTTCGATTCAAGTCTTTATTCTTTGTGTTTTCCGCTGTTATGCTGCTGGCAGGCATATTGCTTTTGCCTCCCCGGCACGGTTTTGCTTATGGTCTGGAGCTGGCGGACGGAACCCAGATTCACGACGGATCCAAGGACATTATTTATAATGCCAGTCTGTATCTTGCCAACGGAGAAGGGCCCTTTAACTTCACCATAGCGGAGGGCAGCCTGCCTCCGGGCACGGAGTTATACACCGACAATGCCCAAAAGCGCTGCTTTATTCAGGGCTACCCCAGCGCCACAGGAGTTTACAGCTTCAGCATCCGAGCGGAGGATAGCAAAGGCAATGTGGGCCAGTGGTATTTTAGCATTAAAATCGTGGACAGCTCCAATTATTATACCGTTCAGGTGAAAAACGGAGTGGCTTTGAATGTGGAAAATGAGCCCACTTCCTCCTTCCAGGCGGGCCGGCTGGTCACCTTAAGCTACGAGGGCCATGAACCCCAGTTCGGCTGCAAATTCCGGGGCTGGATCGTGCCGGATTCCGTGGTATTAGGATGGGTAAACTACTTTCATATGCCGGCGGAAAATGTGCAGATTGTAGGGGATTTTTCCCACCGGCTCACGGTGGTCCCCTTTTACTATGCCACCTGTACCGAACCCGGCTGCAAAGGATATTATATCTGCCAGGATTGCCAGCGCTGGTTCTGGGATGAGCAGGGAACGGTGGAGATCACCAATCACGATGATGTGATCAATCCCCCCGGGGGCCACAGTCTGGAATTGATAGCCGGCTATGCCGCCAGCTGCACGGAAGCGGGGCTTTTGGAGCATTATGAATGTATGGAATGCTATGCCTGGTTTTGGGATGCGGCGGCTTCAAAACCCATCACGGAGCCCCGGGAGACCTACCTGGAAGCCCTGGGCCACAGCTTTGGCCCCTGGATCATCGTCAAGGAAGCCAGCCTCACGGAAACGGGCCTGGCGGAGCGTGTCTGCCAGCACGACGCCTCCCACAAGGAAACGCAGGAGCTGCCTAAGCTGACAGAGGGCAGCACCGTCTCCACGGAGACGGATGAAAGCAGCACCGGGGCCTCCTCCAATGAAGCAAGCATCACCACCCCGGAAGTCAGCACCGTTCCGGCCAGCATGGAGGCCCAGACGAGCCAAAGCCCTGCCCCCTCGGAAAGCACCCCTGCCGAAAGCACCGGAGAAGGAGGCGGCCTGGGAGCCATTCTCCCCTGGCTTTTAATGCTGCCTTTGATGCTGATCATCGGCATTCTAGGCGGAATCATCATAGCCGGGAAGAAGAATAAAAAGGAAGAAAGCTAAAAAAGTGGGGCGGCCCAAGCAGGAGCCGCCCCGAACTTTATGACTTATTTCAGCACTTCTCAAATACGGTGGCCACACCCATGCCGCCGCCGATGCAGAGGGTGGCCAGGCCCTTCTTGGCCTCGGGCCGCTTCTGCATTTCGTGAAGCAGGGTTACGATGATACGAGCACCGGAAGCACCCACCGGGTGGCCGATGGCAATGGCGCCGCCGTTCACATTCACCTTTTCCATATCGAAGTTCAGCTCGCGGGCCACAGCGATGGACTGGGCCGCAAAGGCTTCATTGGCTTCCACCAGGTCAATATCCTGAATGGTAACGCCGGCCTTCTCCATGGCGTTGCGGGAAGCAGGCACGGGGCCCACGCCCATGATCTTGGGATCCACGCCGCCCTGGCCCCAGCCAATGAGCTTAGCCATGGGCTTTAAGCCGTACTTTTCCAC
>CACZSB010000084.1 GCA_902783765.1 uncultured Lachnospiraceae bacterium | reverse complement strand
GCCGCTGCCGCCACGGCGCCCAGCAGAAAACCGATCATCAGGTTCTTTTTGTAACTGGGGGCGTAGCGCTCCCGGGGAACAGTGGCCCGGTCCACGATCTTTACGGAGCTCCCTTCCACGATTTCCGTGATAAGGCCGGGGAAGATATCCGCAATGGCGTTGGCAATGGCCGCCGCCCGTTGAGGATCCGTATCCGTCACATAAACATCAAATACTTCTGTATTGTTGACCGCCTTGGCGGAGACCAGGCTTTTCAGCTTTTGAGCGTTCATATTGGCCTCTGCCTGAATCCCCACAGCCTCCATGACCGTATCGCTTCGGATAATGGCCGAATAGGTATCCACTAGCTTGGTGGAGGCGGTCAGGTCACTGGAGGTGATGGTTGAGCTGCCCTCTGTGGCACGGTTGTTCACATACAGGGTGATGCGGGCCCGGTAGGTGGGGGCCACCAGCAAATGGGTACCCACATAGAAAAGCAGGCCGCACACCAGGCCCGCCGCCAGGATCCAGATAATATGCTTCCACAGGGTCTTCAGCACATCCAGAAGATCGATTTCCGTTTCATTATTATTTCTTTTGACAATGCTCATTTCCTTCTCCGAGGGGCCCGGCTCCAAAACCGCCGGGCAAGAGTCTGGGGGTAGTATACATCATAATAAGGGGAAAGGGAAGAGGAATTCGCAGGCTCATTCCATCATGGCATCCATCAGGGCCTGCTGCCTGTCCACCCGCTTCTGATCGGCATTTAGCACCAATTTCAAAATCTGTCTTGTGCTCTTTCCTCTCTTCCGAAACATATCGAAAACCCGATATGGCCACAGGAGAGGTAAAAGGATCGGGCATTTCTCCACGATCGGATATTCCTCTTTCATCTGCCCATAGGGCAGGAAGAAGCGTCCGGCCATGTATTTTAATTTAGACATGCCGCTGGCCTGATTCTTCATTTGCTTGACTAAGGAGCGTTCCTTATTTCCGTAGGTACCCGATTCGAGAATATAATCCTCATAATTCGTCAAAACAGCTCCCTGGATTTCTTTGGGTAAATATGGCAAGTCCTCCAAATCAAACCACTTATGAGCCAGGGCCAGAGCATATTTTTCAAAATTCAGGAGGCCGTAATCCGCCAGAAGCGCCTCTATCCGCCCCCGATCCCAACTGCCTGCATAATGACGATTCATGACCCACACATCCATCAGGGATCGTATCCCCGTGCCGGCGGTCAGAAAATGATTCATCATGTGCATGATCACATACAAATAATGGTACTCCGGCTCCAGCTGCCTGGCATATTCATGACCATCCAGGGGAATTGTATGATGCCAGATTTCCATGTGGTCGGCTATGGACACTGCCTCCGGATGAATCCCTGTAAAAATTCGCCTGCCATAATCACTTTCCAGGGCCACCAGCTCCGGATGATATTCCACCTTCACCATCTCCTGGCGCATATATTCATAGTGATTATCCTGTCCGAATTTTCCGTTCTCATATCCGCCCTGCCCCATAATGGCCTGGACTGCCTCCATATTTTGCTCTTCCATAAACACATCAATATCGCTCATGGAACGATGATAAACCTGGGGGTAAAAGGCCTTCAGCAAAACGCCCTTTAGAAACAGGCCCCGTTTTTTGTGCTTATCCAGCTCGCCATATAATTCCCGCAGTGCCAGATCGCATAAGGTCTGCTGCTTGAAGATCACAGCCCACTGTTTGCGAAATTGCTGTTTTACACTGTCCGGAGCCTTTTTCTGAGCACATACAAAGTCGGCAATGGTATTGGCAACGCCGTGCTCCAGGGCCCCTTCAAGCAAAGCAGCATAATCCACCTTCTCCAGATCTTTTATCTGATCCGTAGATCCATGCAGAATGTGCTTTATGATTAAGAGTAGCTGCTTATTCATATCAGCAGAGCTTGCCATGACAGATGTCCTTTCTCTTTTCCTACTCGTAAGACTTTTTACCCGAATAGATAATATAGATCACATAGGGGAATGAAAGCAGCGAGGCCAGTATCGTCACAATCAAGGTGGCATAGGCCGCCCCGATGGAGCCATAACGCATGGTCATAAAAACATCCAGGACGATATTGCTAAGGCCCGCTATCAGGCTGACAAACATGGTGTAACCGGCCCTTTTTAAGGCCAAAAGAATATTGGTGCTGGTGGTTCGAAATGTGGATAAAACCATGAAGCTCACAGCCAAAACCCGCATGCAGGGTACGGCATCAAGATATTTTTCGCCCCATAACAGCTTCACGATAAAAGGGGCAAAAATAATCATGATAAGTCCGATCAATAAACTGATCCCACCCACAAAGAGGTAAATCTCCCTGGTTTTTCTCTTGATCCATTCCCTATCCTTCAGATTCTGTATAAAAATGGGAAGATAATAAATCATGACACATTGCGGAATAAAGTTTACATTTTCCGGCAGCGCCGCCCCCGTTTTATAAGAGGCCAGGATGGCTGAATTCGCCACTACAATGGCAATCACGGCCACATCCAGCCTATAAAGCAACACATTCAGCGCGCTGGTTATACCCGCCTTTAGGGAATATTTTACAATATCCAGCCTTTTTTCTTTGGGCAAATATCTTCCCGGTCCGAGCTTTATGTAGTCCTTGCAATAGATGCCGCCTATGATGCCGGCTATTATATAGGCCAAATATCTGCCGGCAATCGTGCCCGCAATGCCGCCAAGCATGGCTCCCAAGGCTCCAAAGACCAAATATAAAGCCGAATTCAGGTTCATCAGCCTGG
This sequence comes from uncultured Lachnospiraceae bacterium, assembly GCA_902783765.1. Taxonomy (GTDB): domain Bacteria; phylum Bacillota; class Clostridia; order Lachnospirales; family Lachnospiraceae; genus UBA6987. The sequence continues at coordinate 5,059 of CACZSB010000084.1, read as the reverse complement.
CATATTTCACATTGTCCTTCTCGGCCCTTAAAACAATCGAGAGATAGTCATATATAAAAGCGATAAAGGGCAGGCCTGCCAGGGAAATAATATATGGTCTCGTTTCTTCGATGCCGACTTTTCCAAATACGCCGTACAGAATCAAGGCAGCGGAAAGGAACAGTTCCGATAGAATTCCAAACTTGAAGGAAAATCGATAGTATTCTCCCTTATCCTCTTTTGCTATATCCTTGGAGCAAAAAAACAGAATCCCGCTGGTAATGCCCAGGCCCGAAAAGAGGAATACGATATAAAACGCGTTAAATGAACCCGTAAAAACGCCATAATCGCTTTTTGACAGGATTCTGACCAGCGCGATATTCGTAAGAAACGCGATGATTTTGTTTATGAAGGTGGAGCCCAGGATGTGAAAGAAGCCATCCTTCAATAAATATCTTGTTTTTTTCAGCAATGCATTCAATGCTTTTCCTCTATCCCGGAAATCGATAGGCCGGTCTTTTTTCGCCGGCCCGGATGGCCGGCCACAATCTTCAAAACAATAACAAGCAATATGATAAAAATAGTGGAGGCGCTGTAGAGAATATCCACGAAACCGCCTTCAATCATGGTAACAAACTGCAGCGTCATTTGCACATAAAGCAGAATCGAAACGGGAGACTTCTTCAAACTCGGCAATAAATAGGCAAAAAGCCCTATGATAATCCCAAAAACAATGGGTGCCACCAGAATGCCTGTAAAGCCATAATTCGCATAAGCCTCCCCAATGAAAACCGTGTTCATGACCCCTGCCGTATTAGATTCCACACCGGCTGCATTGTATATTGACATCACGACTCTGCCCGACCGCAGGCCCTCGGCCGCAGGGAACAAGAATGACATCCAGCCATTAAAGCTTGCACCGTTTAAATAGGCATGGTGCAGGGGGAAAGCCTCCACATGCAGAAATAGTGTGGCAATCTGAGTAAAGATTATCCTTCCTATGGGGCCGGTATATATGGAAAACAGTGAAGCCCCCACATCCGCCACCACCACATAAAAGAACAATATCAGCGACGCCGCCGCTATGGCCAGCTTATTAAAGCGCTTCCTATTCTTCACATTCCCCATCACGACTTCCAGAAGATACAGGCCCAAAAGATAAGTTATGATCGGGGACTTTGCGAAATCATATGTAAGGACTATCACGCTGAGCAGGGCCATATAGCAAAACATAAAACACCAGGATTTTCTTTTTGTAATCCTGAAATATATGTATGTCAGGTAGGATACAAAAGGCGTTAAGCTTGTCATGAGAAGGTTCTTAACATACTGGTTCCCGGAGAAAAATCGATTCCCGCTTTGTCTTAAGGCATCCAGATTCTCCCCGCGAATCATGGAAAGCAGGGGGATATATCCCAGATTGATAAATACATAGGCCGTTGCCAGGGTACAGATGGCCATCAGGAAAAGAACAAGGCCCTGCATGTTTATCATATTGGCATTAAAATAAATATCCGAGGCCACATAGGCATTGATCTCTCGCTTTTTAGCGAAACGCGAGAGAATCAGCTTCATAACCATCAAGACCAGTGGAAGCATGATCATTGCATAGGCCAGGGCATAATAGCTGGTATCGATGGTGGAAGACAGTTTGATTTTTTGAATCAAATAATGATCCCTCAGCCCAAGATATATGAGAGAGGCACCTATCAAATTGAAAAGGATCATAAAATAGTATATTAGGCTTATCATATTCAGCTTGGTGAATTTCAGGCTGCCGCTGGCTTTGCGGAACAGAAAAGTCACCAAGCAAAATACGCATATGACTATTGCAATCCGGAAAAATAACATTAACTACTCTCCACCCGGGCTCTATTTCACAAGATCCTTTACCACCTGCTCCGCCCTTGATGTCCACAGATTTGTGGTCTTTGTTTCTCTGCAATTATCGATTTTCTTCACCAAGCAGGCAGGATTCTTTATAATCTCCTGGAGGGTTTTTGATATTTCATCCGCATCAAACGAAATACTCCACCCAATGTCATTCTTTTCCACAAAGTCCCCTATGGCTGTTCCTTTCGTAGATAAAACCGGGATTTCATGAGCTAAGTATTCATAGGCCTTGAAGGGCTTGGCCATTTCTCTATAAATATCTTTTTTGAACAGCAAGGAGCAGATGTCCGCCTGCTGATAGAAGGGCTCCAGCTCATCCGCATTTTTGTGAACAATCTGGACCCTTTGGCAGATATAGGGCTGAAGGTTCAGCTTTTCTTTTTCCCACTCAGCTTCTCTGCAGCAGAGAATGAGCCTGGTGTTTTCCGTCTGCTGCACGGCTTTTACCAATTGGGCGATTTGATATTGATTGCCCAAACCGCCCACATAAAAAACAGTAAGGGGCTCTTGACTAAAGTCCCGTTGATCATATTTCTTAGATTCCACAATAAGATTATCTGCGCCCGGAGGTAGCTCAGCGGCCATGCCGCTTAACTTTGCCTCATTCAAATAGGAACACAGTTTTAAATCGGGAACATAAAAACGGCTCAAATGCTTTTTGTATTGCTGTATATCCAATCCATAGGCAAGCAGGGCCCCCCGCCTTTTCCAGGCGGGTAATTCCCTTCCATATGAGTCAAATTTCCAATAAATATCACAGTAAAAGAGCCCTATCTTAATCCCTTTTTTCCGTACATAATTGAAAAAACCGAAATCCAGGAAGGGATGGGTGGGGAGATGATTTGGATTTGTCAGCAGCGTGGGCTCCGTATGACTTTCCGTATACATGAAGTCATACCTTTCTCCCCCCTCGATTCTTCTTTTAATATCCTTTATCTGCTGCCGCCTGGCGGTGGAATACCCCTCAATCACATAGACCTCATAGCCGATATCCCGAAAGGCCTGTATCATTTTTCTGGGTCTGAGCATACGGGCTCCCATGCCATGCTCATCCAGTTTATAGGGCAAATAAAAAATACACTTTTTCATATTCTTTAATCCTTTATGGCCGCTTTTTCCAGCAAGGCCTCAATATGCAAAAAGCATTTGTTTAACTCATAATGCTCGTGTACATATGCTAAGCCATGTTCTTTCATAGACCTGTGCAAGTCCCCGTCATGGTAGATTTTTTTGAGGGCTTCCGCAATTTCCACGGATTGAAATCTCCCCACCACAATACTCGATTTACCCGGATTCGTGGCCTCCATGAGCCCTGGGATATCGGAAATAATCACCGGCGTTCCGCAGGCCTGGGCTTCCACGGCAGACACGCCGAAGGATTCCTGGATAGAGGGGATAATCGCCGCATCCATATTGGCCCATTCCTCCGCCGCCTGCTGCTGGGTAATGAAGCCCAGCCAGCTTGTGATATCACTGATGCCAAGCTTTTCTGCCAGCTCGCGGTATTCCTGTTCCTTAGGGCCTCTTCCCGCAATACGCAGGCGAAGGGGAATCTGACCTTCCTTTTTTAAGGCCGCCACCGCCTCCAGGATATAAGCTATCCCATATTTGTCAGATAAGCCCTTGACCGTTCCAAGCACAAAGTCCTGCTGATCCTTGGCGGTATCCGGCCGGCTTCTCTTATTCGGATTAAACAAGCTCATATCCACACCGAAGGGGGTGATTTCAAATGCTCTGTCCGTGTACTTTGCCGCCTCAACCGCCATGGCCCGGCTGGTGGAAAAAAGGGTTCCTGCTTTTTTCAGACTATACTTCAACAATGCCTTGTGGAGGGGGCTCTTCTTCGGAAAATCATATATATCAGAGCCCCAAACCGACAACACATATCCCTTAAAACCGCTTAGGGCCAAAGCCGCTCCATAGCTGGTGGCATAATGGGCATTCACCACATCCGGCCGGATATCCTGGATCAGCCTTTTGATCCGTTTCCCCGAAAGCAGATATTTCAGCTTGCCCATGTCGCTGCCCTCTGCATCGACCCCCAGATCAATCAAATGAACCCGGGCCCCTGCAATATCCCCCGGTGTAAAGGAAATGACATGAACCTCATGGCCCCGGGCGTTAAACCAATTACACCACTTGACCATATGGGCACTATTAGCCGATCCAAGAAAGCAAATCTTCATGTTATTGCCGCCCCAATCAGCTTTTTACAATCTCCAGAAGCGCATGCCGGAGGCCTTGAGCTCATCCATACGATAGAGGCTCTTCACATCAATCAGAACCTTTTCTGCATCCGACAACCCGGATTTAAACAGTTCCTTAAGCTGCATGGGGGACATGGATCTGAATTCATTATGCCCCACCGCCACAATGACGCAGTCCGCCTTAGGAATATCATCCCAGGGAACAAGATCTACGCCATATTCATGTTTGGCCACCGCTTCATCTGCCCAGGCGTCTGTAACAACTGGTTCAATATCAAATTCCTTTAATCGCTTAATGATATCCACCACCTTGCTGTTTCGGGTGTCCGGACAGTTTTCTTTAAAGGTCAGGCCCAATATCAGCACTGTGGCCTTTTTGGGAGCCATGCCTGCCTCGATCATTTCCTTTATGGCAGCATCGGCCACAAAGGCCCCCATACTGTCATTCACCTGCCGCCCATTTAGAATAATCTGGCTGTGATAACCCAGTTTTTCCGCCGCATTGGTCAGATAATAGGGATCCACACCGATACAATGGCCCCCCACAAGACCCGGCTTAAAGCCCAGGGCATTCCACTTTGTATTCATGCCCGCCAGGACCTCCGCCGTATCGATTTTCAGCTTATCGCAGATAATGGCGATCTCATTCATGAAGGCAATATTAATATCCCGCTGGCTGTTTTCCACCACCTTCACCGCTTCGGCAGTCCTGATATTCGAAACCAGGAAGGTGCCGGCCTTAATAACAATATCATATACCTTCTGGATCTCCCGGGTGGATTCCTCATCCATCCCGGATACAACCTTCCGGATCGTCTTCAGTGTATGGACTCGATCCCCGGGATTAATGCGCTCCGGGCTATACCCGATCTTCCAGTCTATGCCACACTTGAGACCTGATTCTTTTTCAATGATCGGAACACAGATGTCTTCAGTTACACCTGGATAAACTGTAGATTCAAATACCACAATGGTTCCGG
>CACZSB010000083.1 GCA_902783765.1 uncultured Lachnospiraceae bacterium | reverse complement strand
GACCACGGCCCTGGTGGATCCTTTTTGCGAGATTCCCACCCTGTCCATGACGGGGAATGCCATGATTATTGATTATCCCAAAAACCGCCCCCTGCCCCAATATCCCAGGAATATCGTGCTGGCGGCAGAGGAATATATGCGTCAGAGCGGCATTGCCGATCAGATGCTAATCCTGCCGGAATTTGAATTCTACCTCTTTGACGAGGCGGGCTGGCGGGTGGATTCCAGCCACCAGGAGGCCCATGTGGACTTTAATCAGGCCTACTGGAACAGCGATACCGACGGCGCCGGCAATATCGTGCCCTACCAGAAGAATTATCACATCGCCAAGCCCTATGATACCAGCTACGACTGCCGTTCCCAGATGGTGCTTTACATGGAGGAGGCAGGCATCTCCGTAAAATATCATCACCCGGAGGTGGGGGCCGGCGGACAGTTCGAGATCGAGCCCCAGCTGGGGGAAATGTCCAAAATGGCGGACGCCTCTATGATGATGAAGTATATCATTAAGAATACCGCCCAGGAGTTCGGCATGAGCGCCACCTTCATGCCCAAGCCCATCTTCGGCGAGGCGGGCAGCGGCATGCATGTGCATATGCTGCTGATGAAGGACGGCAAGCCTGTTTTCTCGGATGATAAGGGCTACGCCCACCTGAGCAAGACTGCCCATTATTTCATGGGAGGCCTGTTAAAGCATATCGATTCTCTTTGCGCCATCACCAATCCCAGCACCAATTCCTTTAAGCGCTTGGTGCCGGGCTTTGAAGCACCGGTGACCGTGGGCTATGCCACCTCCAACCGCAGCGCGGTGATTCGGATTCCGGCTTATGCCAAGACCCCGGAGCTTCGCCGCTTTGAGATCCGCAACCCCGACGCCACCTGCAATCCTTATTTTTGCTATGCGGCCCTGCTGATGGCGGGGCTGGACGGGGTGAAGAATAAGATCGACCCCCATAAGAATGGCTGGGGCCCCTATGATTTCAATCTCTTCCACCTGCCGGAGGAGGAAAAGGCCAAGCTGAAGGGACTGCCCACCAGTCTGGACAAGGCTCTGGATGCCCTGGAGGCGGATCACGATTATCTTACCGCCGGCGGCGTGTTCCCGGAGGAGCTGATCAAGAACTTCATTCAGTCCAAGCGGAAAGAGTGCGCCGATCTGGCCCGGATCCCCACTGCGGCGGAGTTCGACAGATATTATAACAGCTAAAACGAGGAAGGCGCTGCCCGGAACAGACGGACAGCGCCTTTTCATTTTACGGAGGTTTACGGTTTTCCCGAAATATTACGACATACCAAGTAGAGAAAGAAATATGACTCCCCGGAGGCCGGGGAGTGAAACACGGAGGAAACCATATGAAAAAAATGCATAAACTATTATCCCTGGTTTTAGCGGCGGCCCTGCTGCTGTCTCTGGTCGCCTGCGGCCGGAATCCCGCGGCCCAGACCACCACCGCTCAGCAGCCGGCCGAAATCACCCAGGCCCCCACCCAGGCCCTTATCCCCGGCCCCAAAAAGGTTCAGGCGGCAGATCTCTTAGAGAATTTCACCCCTCAGCCCGTGGAAGAGAAAAAGGCGGATGCTGCCTATATTCAGGCGGCTTATACCTGGTCGGCCAGAATCTTCCAGAAGACGTATCAGGCAGAGGAGGCAGATAAAACCCTATTGATTTCTCCCCTTTCCATCCTCACCGCCCTGGCCATGACCGCTAATGGCGCAGGAGGCAATACCTTAAAGGAGATGGAAGCGCTGTTGGGCAGCGGGTCCTTAAGCCTGGCGGAGCTGAATGCCTATCTCCATACCTATTTGAATACGCTCCCTTCCTCGGAAATGGCTAAATTCAGCTTTGCCAACGGCATCTGGTTTAAGGATGTAGAAAGATTTGTGGTGGAGGACGCCTTTCTGCAGAAAAATGTGAACTACTTCGACGCCGCCATCCGAAAAGCTCCCTTTGATGATTCCACAGTACAGGAAATCAATCAGTGGGTGGATCTGCACACGGATCATATGATTCCAAGTTTATTATCCGAACTGTCCGAGGACACCCTGATGCTGCTGATCAATGCCCTGGTTTTCGATGCCAAGTGGGAGGTGCCCTTTGACCGGGCGGAAGCTATAAAAGGCCCCTTTGCCAATCTGGAGGGGGGCGAGGACCAGGCGGAATATATGTATGGCACGGAATACCTGTATCTGGAGGATGAAAATACCATCGGTTTTATGAAGGAATATAAAGGGGACAGCTACCGTTTTGTGGCTTTGCTGCCCAAGGATGAGAAGGGTTTTGAGTCCTGGATCGATGGCATCAGCGGAGAAAGTCTGCAGGCTCTGCTGGCAGGGGTTTCCCGGGAGAAGACTTATATTTCCCTGCCCAAGTTCAGCTACGATTACAGCACTGGCCTGACAAAGGTTCTGCATGACCTGGGGATGAAGGATGCCTTCGGTGACAGTGCGGATTTCCGGGGCATCAGCGAGGAAACCAAGCTTTACATCTCCAATGTCATCCACAAGACCCATATTGATCTGGATTCCGACGGCACCCGGGCGGCGGCGGTGACGGCGGTAACGCTAGACAGCGCCACCGCCATCGAGGAGCCGCCCAAGGAGGTGTACCTGACCAGGCCCTTCGTGTATATGATCATTGACACTGCCACCAATTTGCCCATCTTTATGGGAACTGTCACGGGATTTTGAAAAAAGGGTTAACTTGATTAGCTGTTGGGGGGCGTTCGATTGATTGTGATGCAAGAGATTAAGCATAGTGACGAAGCGAGATATTTCATTTTACAGCACCTTACCCGATATCCCCTTATGGAGCCCGGGGATGTGGTGAAGCTCCTTTATCATAATGAATTTGGGGGCGGGCATTTGATCAGCGATCCGGCCCGTAGCCTGGCGTATCTTCAGCAGGAGTGGGAGAGTCTTCCAGCGGAACCGACAGCACGGGAGGACACGCCTTTGCTGGAGGACATCGGCGGCGGTTTGTGCCGTCTGCATCTGGCCCCGGCCAAGGCGGGCGGGCTTTATACCCCGGAGCAGATCAATGAGTGGTTTGTGCGCTCCGCCGCTGATCACCGGGGCAGCATGGAACGCTTCCTGGCCACCTTGAACTGGCTGGAGAAAAACGCAGCAGCTTTTCCCTTTCACTTTGAGGGAGAGGAATTGCAGACCTATCTTGCAGCCTACCGGGAAGCAGGCTGCCCCATGGTCTCCCACAGCGATACCTACCGCCGGGCCTACCATCCCGCCTACAGGGTGGTAATGCATCAGGGAGATTCCCCATGACCCCAATATATTCGGTATCAGATCTTAGAATGATTCTTTTCAATTTCTGCCGGATTATGGTATGACGGGGCCGAAAGATTATTTATCGATGGAGGATTTATGAAAGCCCTTGTAATCAATTGCAGTCCTGTAAAAACAGGCGCCACCGCAGAAATCACACGGATCGCAGCAGAGCAATGATTCGACAGGTATGAGCTTCGTTCGGTCTGCATTGATGATTATCAATTCAGCTATTGCAAGGGTTGCAGAGCCTGTCACAAAACGGCGGAATGTGTGCAGCAGGATGATGTGGACCTTTTGATGGACGAATTTGAAAAGGCCGATATCATTGTGAAAAGATCATTGGAACCATAGAGCACTTTTATGGCCACCTGGAGATTGAGTGTTGCGGAGGATTAGGATTGCCTTCTGCCCAGTTTAAGGAAGATGTGACCGCCAGAAAGCAGGAGATTGCAGAGTTCTGTCGCAGAATTTGAAAACTGCACCAAGAACCCGCTCCTATGTAATAAAGCTCAGTTTGTCATCCTGAGGTCGTTAGGCCGAAGGATCCCATGATTGGAAAAGAAAAAAGAAAATGCTCCTGAATGAGAACAATGGAGGTTTTGCATGCGGCAATATATAGTGGATGCTTTTACGGACCAAGTTTTTGCCGGCAATCCGGCGGCGGTTTGCGTGATGGAGGAATGGCTGCCGGAGGCGCTGATGCAGCAAATCGCCATAGAGAATAACCTGTCAGAGACGGCTTTTGTGGTGCCGGAGCAGGAGGGGTATCACATCCGCTGGTTTACTCCCGGCGGGGAGGTGGATTTGTGCGGTCATGCCACCTTGGCCAGCTCCTATGTGCTCCACCGTTTTGTGGAGCCGGAAGCAGCGATGTTTTCCTTCCGATCCCAGAGCGGGCCATTGACGGTGCGCGTCCAAGGGGATCTGCTGGAACTGGATTTTCCTTCCCGCATGCCGGAGGCTGTGCCCTTTACCCCCGAGATGCAGGCGGCTTTGGGAGGGCTGACAGCTCAGGCCTTTATTAGCCGGGATCTGATGCTGGTATTGGAGAAGGAAGAAGAGGTGGTGGATTTCGAGCCGGATGGCAGGCTCATCGAGGCCCTGCCCGGCATGGGCCTCATCATAACGGCAAGGGGTCGGGAATACGATTTCGTCTCCCGGGCCTTCTTCCCCAAGGACAAGATCCCGGAGGACCCGGTTTGCGGCTCTGCCCATTGTAATTTGATCCCCTATTGGGGGGAGCGCCTGGGGAAGGATAAAATGGTGGCCCGGCAGGCCTCTGCCCGGGGCGGGGTCTTGTATTGCGAGGACCGGGGCGAACGGGTGCGGATAGCCGGAAAGGCGGCCCTGTACAGTATAGGGGAGATATTGGTGGAATGACGCTTAAGGATGTGATGCATGGGCCTGCCTGGACAGCCACGGCCTTCGGCATCATCACCGTCCTGGACTGCCTGCTTATGCTGGTGCTGGCGGGAACCTGGTGCATGAGATGATGGTAACAGTAAAGTTTTATGATGAAATTGATGACGGTCTGCTAAAGTATGCCGTTATTATTGCCCGAACAGACGGCAAATGGGTGTTTTGTAAACATCGAGACAGAAATACATTTGAAGTTCCGGGGGGGCACAGAGAAAAGGGAGAAGCGATCACGGATACCGCCAAGAGGGAACTCTATGAGGAAACCGGCGCCGTTGATTATATCTTAAAGCCTGTTTGCGTGTATTCTGTTACAGCACAGGATAATTTTGGCGGAGAAGAAAGCTTTGGAATGCTCTATTATGCGGATATTAAAACCTTTGAAAATGAGTTGCACAGTGAAATAGAACGGATCCTTATTACAGAGAATCCTGTTGATCAGTGGACTTATCCATTGATACAGCCTAAACTTATTGAGGAGGTCATTCGCCGGGGTTTTATACAATAGGAATATGTGGAATGACAGAGATAATATTAAGGAAGCACTGATTTCGCTTTTTGCCCAAAAGGCAATTGACAATCAGCCTGTTTTCGATTATACTTTAAACGCACGGATGAGCCCTCCCACAGGTGGTCGCTCCTCGTGTTGATTCCTTAAACAGGTGACCGACGTCTTGGAGTGAAGCGGTTACCTGTTTCTCTTATTCCGCATACTGCGGATTAAAGCTATGAGCGCAACAATGAGTATTCCGAGCTGTATCAGCTGGTCCCAGGTTACATACATAGGCTCACCCCCTTTCTGCAGGGGCAGCAAACAGTGGCCCTCCACTGTCAACGAAAAAGCTTCCCCTTTGGGTCGCTTTTTCGGACAGTGTCACCAAAACCGCCTCGCTTCTTCCTCCACTGGAGGCGCTTCGGCGGTTTTGCCCCCTGCTAGCACAGGGAGCAACCGCTTGGCCTGTGGTCAGGCCCATCCG
>CACZSB010000082.1 GCA_902783765.1 uncultured Lachnospiraceae bacterium | reverse complement strand
ATTGGGCCTGAACGGGGTGGTGTACAGCGAGATGAAGGGGGCCTTCTCCAGTGCAGAGGATTGCCTTTACCGCTATGCCATAAACAGCCTTTACCCGGATACGGCCTACGGCTTTGAATCCGGGGGAGATCCGGAATTCATTCCTACCCTGTCCTACGAAAGCTTCTGCCAGTTCCACAAGAAGCTCTATCATCCCTCCAACAGCTATATTTTCCTCTATGGAAACATGGATATGGAGGAGCGGCTCCGCTATCTGGATCAGGCCTATTTAATGCATTATGAGGCCCAGGCCATCGATTCCGCCCTGGGGCATCAAAAGCCCTTCGAAAGCCGGCGGGATCTCCATTATACCTATCCCCTGGCGGAGGAAGAGGATGCCTCGGAAAAGAGCTTCTACTCCCTGCAGTGGGTGGTGGGGGATAATGAAGACTCTCTTCTTACCAAGGCCTTTGAGGTGCTGGAAACCGTGCTTTTGACCGCCCCCGGAGCTCCCTTAAAGCAGGCCTTATTGGATGCGGGTCTGGCGAAGGACGCCGGCGGCGGCTATATTGATTACATTCGTCAGCCCGCCTTTCAGCTGATGGCCAAGGAAGGAAAACAGGGCCAGGAGGCGGAATTCCTGAAGGTAGTTACGAACTGCCTGAAGGAGCTGGCGGAAAAGGGCCTGAATCCCGCTTCCTTAAAAGCCGCCATCAGCGCCCGGGAATTCAGACGCCGGGAGGCGGATTTCGGCGGCATGTCTAAGGGGCTGATCTATGGCATCGATATTTTGCAGACCTGGCTCCATCAGGGGCAGGATCCTTTCCTGAGCCTGCGCTTCGAGAAGGATTATGAATATTTGAGAGATCATATTCAGGAAGGCTATTTCGAGGAGCTGATCAAAAAGTATCTCCTAAATAATACCCACTGCTCGCTGGTGGTCATGGATCCGGAAAAGGGAAAGGCGGAAAAGGACGCGGCGGCTCTCAAAGAAAAGCTGCAGGCCTATAAGGCTTCCCTAAGCGAAGAGGCAGTGGAAGGGTTGGTCAAGCAGTGTAAGGAATTGAAGGCCTACCAGGAGGAAGAGGACAGCTTCGAAGCCAGGCAGAGCGTGCCCAAGCTCACCAAGGCGGACATTAAACGGCAGGCCCGGGTGGCGGACAATCATGAGGATAAGGCGGGACCTTCCAAGCTGATTTACCGTTTCAACAAAACCGCCGGCATTGCTTATGTGAATCTGGGATTTGATCTTATGAATGTGCCCCGGGAGCATCTGCCCTGGCTGGGCCTGCTTAGGACCTGTTTTTCTGTGGTATCTACGGAGGAGCACGATTACCGGGAGATTTTTGACCTGATTTCCGAAAACACCGGAGGCATGTCCCTGGGACTGGAAACGATTCAGAATTTAGAGGGCGATCAGTGGAAGCCCTATGCCAATTTGTCGGTAAAGGCCCTGTATACTAAGTGGGAGAGTGCTGCGGACTTGATCCGGGAGATTACACTTAATTCCCTGTTTGGGGATGAAAAGCGTCTTTTGGAGATTGTGGGAGAGAATCTGATCGGCTTAAAGCAGATGATGATGATGGCAGGGCACCGGGCGGCTGCCGGCCGGGCCAGCTCCTACTTCAGCCAGCCGGCTCTTTTTGGGGAAATCACCGGCGGCATAGATTTTCTTCGTTTCCTGGAGGATTTAAGCGCCCATTTTGAGGAGCGGAAGGAAGAGGTCGCCAGAATGCTGGAAACCGTGGCAAAGGAAGTCTTTACTCGGGACAATATGATTATCAATCTAACCTGTGAGGAGGAGGCCTTTCCGGCTATGCAGGCGCTGCTTTCCAAGCTGGCGCAGATTTTCCCTTCCGATCCGGAAAAACGCTTTAGCCTGGAACAGCCCCACAGGAAGAATGAAGGCTTTAAAACCACCGGCGGGGTGGGTTATGTGGCTCACTGCGGCAGCTTTAAAGAGGCAGGCCCTTATACCGGTAGCCTGAAAGTGCTTCAGACGATCTTAGGCACCGATTATTTGTGGCAGAATCTCAGGGTTTTAGGGGGCGCCTACGGGGCCATGTGCCGCTTCAACCTTCAGGGGCCTTCCCATTTTGTATCCTACCGGGATCCCAATATCCGCAGTACGGAGGAGGCTTATCAGAAGATCCCCGCCTATATTGAGAATCTGGATCTGCCTGCGGAGGTGCTGGACAGCTTCATCATCTCCACCATCGGAGGTATGGACTTCCCCTATACCCCCTCTGTTTTGGGCAGCATGGATTTTGCCGCCTATATGACGGGAATCACCCCTGAGTTTCAGCAGGCTGAACGGGATGCGGTGATCGACTGCAGCCTGGAGACCATCCACGGGCTGGCTCCCTATGTGCGGGCCATTTTGAAGGATAATCATTTCTGCACCCTGGGAAGCGGTGTGAAGATCGAAGAGGAAAAGGATCTCTTTGATCATATCGAGAATCTGTGAGGCAAGTATGAAATCAGGCTTTGTCACCCTGATCGGCCGGCCCAATGTGGGGAAATCCACCCTGATGAACCGGCTGATCGGCACCAAAATTGCCATTACCAGCCACAAGGCCCAGACCACCCGGAACCGTATTGAAACGGTTTATACGGATGAGCGGGGACAGATCGTGTTTCTGGATACCCCCGGCATCCACCGGGCCCGGACCCGGCTGGGAGAGTATATGGTGGGAACAGCCCGGAGCACCCTCTCGGAGGTGGATCTGATTTTGTGGATCACGGAGCCGGGAGATCCCTTCGGGGAGAAAGAAGAGCAGATCGCCTCGTATCTGGGGGGGCTGAAAACCCCCCGGATGCTGGTGATCAATAAGTCGGACACCGCCGGGGAGGAGACCATAGCTGCCTGCCGGGACCGATTTTACGGGAAGGTGGATTTTCAAAGCTTCCGGGCCGTTTCCGCTCTGACAGGAGCGGGCTGTGAAGAGCTGATGGAGGATATTTATTCCTGCCTTCCGGAGGGTCCCCTGTATTATGAGGAAGACGCCATCACCGACCAGACCTTGCGGGAACTGGCAGGAGAACTGATTCGGGAACAGGCTCTTCGCATCCTGTCCCAGGAGGTGCCCCACGGCATTGCGGTGGAGGTGGAAAGCTTTGAGGAAGGGGAGGATATGACCCGTATCCAGGCGGCCCTGGTTTGCGAGAAGGAATCCCATAAGGGCATTGTGATCGGCAAGGGCGGCGCCACCCTAAAGAAAATCGGCACCGGTGCCCGTTTGGAAATAGAAAAGCTTTTGGAATGCAAAACGGATCTGCGCCTATTTGTCAAAGTGCGGAAGGATTGGCGCAACGACAGCCGCCAGCTGAAGAATTTCGGATACAGGAAATAGCCGTGAAGGATTGGATCAGTACCGCCGGCATGGTGATTGCTTCCATGCCCATGGGAGAATATGACAGGCGGGTGATGCTTTTAACAGACCAGCTGGGAAAGATTAGCGCCTTTATCAAAGGCAGCCGCCGCCCCGGAAACAGCCTTTTAAGCGCAGGGCGGCTGTTTGCCTTCGGTCGTTTTGAGCTCTATGAGGGCCGCAGCTCCTATACGGTGAAGGGGGCAGAAATCCTGGATTATCATGAATTTCTCTCTCAGGACCCCCAGGCCCTGTGCTACGCCTCCTATTTCGGAGAGCTGGCGGATTATTACGGTCAGGAGGGCGCGGCGGATCCGTCCCTGTTAAAGCTATTATATTGGGGGATCCGCAGTCTGAAAAACCCCCATCTTTCCCGCCCCCTGCTGCGATATGTATTCGAATTAAAGCTCATGTCCGTGGAGGGAGAGGCCCCGCCGGAGCCGGAGGGATCCCTCACGGAATCCGCCCGAAAGGCCTGGCAGTTCGTTTTGCAATCCGAAATCGAAAAGTGCTTTCTTTTCACCCTGGAGCCGGAGGATTACAGATCCTTTTCCCGGGAGGTGGCCCCCCTAAGAAGGGAACGGATGGACAGACATTTCAAATCGCTGGAAGTATTGGAACAGATGGAATAAAAGAAGGACGGTACCGCTGGGGACCGCCCTTTTTGATTGATGTTTTGGGAACAGAGGGTGTTGCTCCTTAGGCCATCTTGTTTACCATTAAGCTCATACGAGAAATTTTGCGGGAAGTGGTATTCTTGTGATACACGCCCTTGCTGGTGGCTTTGTCAAGCTCCACCACGGCTGCCTTTAAGGCTTCCTGGGCCAGCGCTTTGTCGCCGCCATCCACCGCAGCATAAACCTTCTTCACAAAGGTTTTTACCCGGGAGCGGATCGCCTTGTTGCGGTCAGCATTACGCTTCGCAACCAGAACACGCTTCTTCGCAGATTTAATGTTAGCCAATGTTCTACCTCCACATCGTATTGCCATGGACAGTGGGTTAGCTGCCATAGCTCCTTGTGTGCCAGACACGGAAGACACAAAGCATATGTATAGTAGTGGGGATCCGGCCGCTTGTCAAGGCTTTTTTCCCTAAAAAACAGGGATTTTATGACTTTTGGAGCCTTATTTCCCTGCTTTCAGGCTTTTAAGCCGGTTCTGGAGCTTTACTGCGGTTTTCAGCGTCCGGAAATGCTTCCCTGCGAAAAGCGCAAAAATGATCCGCTGCTTAAGGGGCAGGGCCTTCAGGCGGCTGAAACGGCGAATCTCGGGATGCTTATCCACAAAGCCTTGACCGTAGGCTCGGACCTGTTTCTGATCATAGCCTTCCTCCAGCATAAAAAAGAGTATGCCATCCAGCACGGAACGGTAGGCATTGGATTTAAGCAGCATGCGATGGGTCGAATCATCCAGGCCCCAGGCGGTAAGATAAGGGGCAAAAAAGCGGAGCTTTCCGGTATTAAAGCGTTGATCCAGCCGGGCAGCGTCAAATTCGTGCATTACACTGTCCTTGCGAATCCGGTAACGGCAATAGGAGGCTCCGGTATATAAAATCCGCCGGGCATGGGTCAGGGGATATAGGCCATGGAGAGCGTCTTCGTCATAGGGATTGGCGGTGTAAAGAGAATAATCCCCGGGATCCGACTGAAACAGTTCCCGGCGCACTGCCTTGGTACAAAGGGAGCTTAAGGCATTGCCCCGGATATAAAGTTCATATAAAGGCCTTTTGGCATCTTCCCCTTCAAAGAGGCTTAAATCCGCAAACAGAGGCGGCCTTTTGTCATCGGGGCGGCCATCCTCAAAAAAGGCGGTATATTCGTATAAAATGATATCCGGATATTGGTGGGTTTTCAGCAGTTTTTCCAGAACCGCAAGGGTGCCGGGAACCATCAGATCATCGGAATCCAGCCAGAGAATATAATCGCCCCGGGCAGCCTCAATGGCCCGGCGCCGGGTCATGATGGTGCCCTGGTGGGGAAGGTGAAGGACGCGAATCCGCTGGGGATGGCTTTGGGCCAGCCGGTCGCAGAGTTCGCCGCTGGCATCCGGGGACCCATCCTCTGCCAGAATCAGTTCATAGTCATCCCAGTCCTGGTTCAGGATGGAATCCACGGATTCCTTCAGGTATTTTTCCGCTTTGTAGACGGGCATGAGAATACTAAATGTCATGGTTGATCCTTTGAAAAGCTCTTTCGTATCACTATATCGAAACTTGCATTATTATTCAAGAGGATGTATGATTTTAGGAGAATCTTTGATGCTGGAGAGTTGGATGGAAGCGCTGGTCAGTATTATCATGCCTGTCTATAATACCGCTGCTTATCTGGAGGAATCCGTGGGCAGTGTGTTGGCCCAGGAGCACAGGAATTGGGAGCTGCTGATGGTGGACGACGGTTCCACTGACGATAGCGGAAAGCTATGCGATCGCTTGGCTGCCGGGGATTCTCGGATTCGGGTCATTCACCAGAAAAATGCCGGGGTCAGCGCCGCCCGGAACCGGGGCCTTGAAGAAGCCGGCGGGGATTATATTTGCTTTCTGGACAGCGATGATTTACTGGATCCCGCTTATCTGGCCTGGTTTCTTCGAAAAAAAGAGGAGAGCGGTGCCGATTATATCTGCTGCGGACACGGGGAAAAGCGTGAGGAAGCCGTCCACTGGGGCGACCAGCCGGCCCCCCGGCCGCTGATGGATGCGGAAGAATTTGTTTGTTTGTCCTTGGAGGACAGGCTTAAACTGCCCCTGGTATGTTGGAGCTGGCTTTTTCCCAAGGAAAAGTTGAAGGATCATACATTTGAAAAAGGCATCGCCTTTGGGGAGGATACTTTATTTGTGCTGTCTTTGCTGGCCCGGGGGGGCCGGGTCTATTACGAGCCCCTTCCCCATTATATTTACCGAATGGATCGGGCCGGCAGCACGCTGGCCAATACCAGTCTGGATAAAATGGAAAAAACGGTTAAGATTTGGCGGCGCATACAGAAGCTGTATCCCCAGGGCTCCGATCCCCGGGCCTTAACGGACAAGGTTATGCTGGGTTATACAGCGGCGGTGCAGCGGAAGGCAGCTTCACTGAAAAACAGAGAAAAACAAAAAAGCTATCGGCGGCTTTCCGCCCGCTGCTGGCGGGCCATTCTGCCGGCTAAACGAATCAGCGTCAAGGATAAGCTGCGGCTGCTGTTTTACTGGACCATGCCCCAATGCAGCGAAAAAGTCATGATGAAATGGAAAGGCCGGGTGTAGGCATGGAGAATCCGCTGATTTCCATTGTCATACCGGTTTATAATGTGGCGGCGTACCTGGCCCCCTGTGTACGCAGTGTGCTGGATCAGGATTACAGTCACTTTGAATTGCTGCTGGTGGATGACGGTTCCACGGACTCCTGCGGAAAGCTTTGTGATAATCAGGCAGCCCTGGACCGACGGATCCGGGTTATCCATCAGGAGAATCAAGGTCTTTCGGGGGCCCGGAACCGGGGCCTGCAGGAGGCGCAGGGAGCGTATATCCTGTTTTTGGACGGAGATGACCGCTGGGAAGCAGGTCTGCTTTCGGCGCTGGTCCGGGAAGCAGGGGAAGCCTATGATCTGGTGCTTTTTCCCCTGAAATATGTGGACGAGACTGGCCAGCCGTTGGAAGCTCCCCGGCTGGAGGCAGGAGAGTATTCCGGAGAAGCTCTTTTGGAAAAGCTGATTCTTGAGGGCAATGTACAATATGTCACCGCTGTGAACCGCCTGTATAAACGGAAATTCTGGGAGGGGCTCCGCTTCCCCCAGGGACGTTTTCACGAAGATGAATTTGTGGCCCATCGCATTTACGAAAAAACCGCTTTGGCCCGGGTGCTGGAGGCGCCCGCCTATCTTTACCTGCAGCGGGGAGGCAGTATTACCCGTCAGGAGAATCCCCGGCGGAAGCTGGACCGGATTGATGCTTTTCTGGACCGAAGCGGCCGGCTGGCTTCCAGGCCTCCCCTGCGAAGCAAGGCGGCGGGAAATGCCCTGTTCTGGTATCTGGAGCTTCTGCGGGAAAACCTGCTCCGGGATATCCGGCAGGAAAGGGATTTTGATGTACTGCGCCGGGCTTTAAGACAGGAGCTTTTGGCAGCAGGGCTGGTTCCCAGATCGGGCCAGCAATTGGCACTGATGGCGCCTGGGCTTTGGCAGCTGCTGCATCCCAGCAAACGGAAAGGATAATAGTATTATGGGTTTTTTAGATAAAATGGAAAAGAAACTGGGGAAATATGCCATTAAAAATCTCATGGTATATCTTTTGCTGCTGTATTTGGGCGGCTTTATACTGAATTATGTGAACCCCAGCTTTTATATGGATCATCTGTGCCTGAATATGGAACGGATTTTTGCGGGAGAAATCTGGCGGCTGATTACGTTTGTGATTTTTCCGCCTTCCACCCAGATTTTTTGGTTCTTGCTGGAAATGTTTATCCTTTATTCCCTGGGCACCAATCTGGAACGGCTGTGGGGGCGTTTTTACTTCAATTTATATATATTTGTGGGCCTTTTGTCTCTGATTATAGCTGCGCTGCTGGTTTATCTTTTTACCGGAAGGGTGCTGCTGTTGTTTCCGGATAATATCTATCTTTCCCTGTTGCTGGCCTTTGGAATCACCGTGCCGGATATGCAGTTCCTGCTGTATTTTGTGATTCCGGTGAAGGCCAAATATATTACGATTTTTTATGGGATCTGGCTGGTATTTCAGATGGTGACAGGGACCTTTGCCATTCGGGTCAGCATTGTGGCTTCCCTTATGAATTTCCTTTTGTTCTTCCTGCTTATCAAGCAGCCTGTGTTGCGGGTGCGGCAGGGGATACGCCGTCATGCCTTCCAGGCAAAGATGAGAGAGAGCACCCGGGAGGTTCAGAATCTCAGACCCATGGGGGTCCGTCATGTTTGCAGCCAGTGCGGCAAAACCAATGTGAGCGACCCCGAGGCGGAGTTCCGTTATTGCAGCCGCTGCACCAACAATAAAGAATACTGTCTGGAGCATCTTTATACCCATATGCATGAATAGGGTTTTGCTGCTTTTCCAAAGGGATCTTGTCCTTGACATTGAATGTTTCCCGGCCTACAATGGCTTTGGGAGACAGAACGTCATTTTCTTTTTTTCGAAAATCCCTTGACAGAAAGAGAAAAGTTCTATATTATTAAAGCGAACAAAAGTTCGAAGGAGTTAGTATGAACAAAGAAGATCGTATAAAAGCCATTGAAACCCTGGTGGCCAACACGGAAAAGGACTATGGCAAAGGCTCCATCATGCGCCTGGGTGAAAACCGCCGGATGAACGTGGAAACCATCCCCACCGGATCCCTGTTTTTGGATCAGGCTCTGGGTCTCGGGGGACTACCCCGGGGACGGATTGTGGAAATTTTCGGACCGGAGGCATCCGGTAAGACCACCCTGGCCCTCCATGTGATTGCCGAAGCCCAGAAACGGGACGGCTTCGCAGGTTTTGTGGATGCCGAGCATGCCCTGGACCCGGTTTATGCGAAAAAAATCGGGGTGGATATCGATAACCTGTACGTTT
>CACZSB010000081.1 GCA_902783765.1 uncultured Lachnospiraceae bacterium | reverse complement strand
CTGGGCCGGCTGGGTAATTTCCGCCGTGGTGGGTACCGGTTCCGAAGGATTATTCTCCTTTACGGCCAGTTTTCCCAGCAGACTGGTTAAGCCCAGCATCGCTAAAGCTCCGAGGACAAAGAAGCAAAATGCCCCGATCTGAAACCCTTTCCAAAACTTGTTTCTGTTCTCTTCCATCTCTCTTTCCTACACTTTCAAATGCTTTTTAATGGAAAATGCACCGCCCGCCAGGCCGATCCCCAGGCTAAGGGCCAGGGATATCGGAATGATCAGGGCAAAAACCTTTGCCCTGGGCAAGAATGCAAATATTTTTGCCAAATTCATGTACCTCTCTCGAATCAACTCCACCAAGGGCTGATAAGCCAACCAGGTGATGGCCAGCGGGATCAGTGCTCCGAAAAACCCTATGAGGCCTCCCTCCACCAGCAAGGGGCCCCGGATGAAGCCGTTGGTGGCCCCCATATAGCGGAGGATATGGATCTCCTCGCTACGCAGATGGATGGTTACAGCTATGCTGTTGGCGATAAGCACCACTGCCACGATTACCAGCACCCCCAGCACGGCCAAGGTGGCGCCTTGCACCAGACGGGCTCCGTCGCTTATGGTCTCGGCTACGGAATTGCTGGCATTCACCTTCCGGACGCCTTTTATGCTCTCCAGCCAAAGAACGAAGCCCTGCTGGTTGGCAGATTCCTGCAAAAAGATTTCGTAGGAGGCGGAATTGGCCAGGGGATTATTATCCGCAAATCCCTCTGCCAGCTTCTCATTGCCCGCAAAATAGATCTTTTTATAGTTTTCCCAGGCCTCTTCGGCGGAGGTGAAGGTCATTCGCTTCACCCGGGAATCCTCGGCGATCTCCCGGCCCAGCTGCCGGATCTCCTCCTCGCTCATGCCTTCCTTGAAAAACACGGTGATACCCACATTTTCCTCCGCCTCCTTTACAAAGTTGCCCAGGTTCAGCAAAATGGCGGTGGCAGAGTCAAAGAGAAAAACGGTAAAGACCATAATGGCCAGGGAAAAGAGGGAGGCCCCCAAATGCTTGCGGATGCCCCTTATTCCCTGGGATATCATAAAGGGAAGATTACGCATTTTCGTAGCCTCCCTCCTGCTGATCCCGGATCACCTGGCCATCCTTCAGGGCCACCACCCGCTTCCGCATCAGGTCCACCATGGCCACATCGTGGGTCACCACGATCACCGTGGCGCCGCTGCGGTTGATGTCCTCCAGGAGGCGCATCACCTCCTGGGAGGAGGCGGGGTCCAGATTCCCCGTAGGCTCATCCGCCAACAGATAAAGAGGACCGTTCACCAAAGCCCGGGCCAGGGCGGCCCGCTGCTGCTCTCCCCCGGAAAGCTGGGTGGGAAGGCTCTCCGCCTTTTCCCCCAGGCCCAGCTGCTCCAGCATTTTGGGGATGCGGCGCTTCATGCTTATGGGATTGGCCCCCACCACCCGCTGGGCAAAGGCCACATTCTCGTAGATCGTATAGTCCTTCAGCAAACGGAAGTCCTGATAGATCACCCCGAAATGCCGCCGGTAGTAGGGCAGTTTGGAGCGGCGGATACGGCCCACATTGACCCCATCTACCATAACCATTCCCTTGCTGGCCTTTTCCTCTCCCATCAGGAGCTTCAGGATCGTGCTTTTGCCGGCGCCGCTGTCGCCGATGATAAACACAAACTCCCCGTCCTTAATGGTCAGGTTGAAATCTGTCAGGGCCGCCCCTGCATTTTGATCCTCATACCTTTTTTCCACATTTCGGAATTCGATCATGCAATCTCCTAAAACCAGGCATGGCTCCGTCCCAAAACATACAAGCAAAAGCTGTCCTTTTCCGGGACCGCAGTCTATTCTACACTATTTGTCGTAAAATATCAAATTTTCTCTATTCTGTCATCGAATATACGGATCTTCCCTTCCTTCATCAGATGCCCCGCCGCCCGCTTGAAGGCATTTTTACTCATGGAAAGCTCCGCCTTGATCAGGGCGGCATCGCTTTTATCCCCCACGCCTAAAATGCCTCCCGTCTCCTGCAAATGCTGCCAGATGATCTCCCCATCCTCCTCCAGCTGGGCGTAGGCCTTTTTCCGGGTGGAAAGATTGAGTTTCCCGTCCGGGCGGCGTTTGATCACCCGGGCGTTCACTTCGTCTCCGGGCTTTAGGTTTTCGTAAAGCTCCTGCCGGGGGATCAGACCGAAATACTGCTGATCCACTGCCACGAAGGCCCCTATTTCCGGATTTACATCATAAACGATGCCCCGGACCTGGGCCCCCTCCTGATAGGGGTTTTCGGCGCTCAGCAGCCTTTCCACCCGCATACTGGCAGCCAGACGGCGGCTTTTATCCACATACAAGGTCACCAGCACCTGCCG
>CACZSB010000080.1 GCA_902783765.1 uncultured Lachnospiraceae bacterium | reverse complement strand
TGTTTTTCCGCCTCATGGGTGCGGATATAGTGGCGCCATTTGATATAGCCGTAAATACTGTTGGTCAGATACCCTGCCTTTAAGACCAGCAGCACGAACTGACCGGACAGGATATTGATGGCCCCCTCCAGCAGGGCCACTGTGATCCAGGCAAGCCACTGCTCCTGATACCGCAGGAAAATCAGCACCCCGTTCACCACCCCCACGGCGGCGGCGCAGGCATCCAGATAGCAGACGATGGTCTCCAAAAGCTCATCGCCCCCAAACAAATTGGTGGTAATGTCCAGGCCGGACAAAAGATAGCCCACCACCAGGGTCCAAAGGGCAATCCCCAAAAGGATCAGGGCCCGGGTCTTTCCGGAAAGCTTCCGAACCTTGGTCATCTCCTCTTTTGCTTCGTCCGGATGCTTGTGCCAGTTGATAAAGCTGATGATATCAATGGGGATCCAGAAGAAAAGGGTGGTGGTCATGGTGGCAAAGCGGTAGGCCAGCAGGACGCAGATCAGGATCTCCGTTATTTCCACCCCCAGGGATACCAGGAAATTCCACTTGCTTTGCTTGGATATCAAAAGCTCGCAAAGGATATTCAGGAAGGTGTCCAGCAAATACAGGGCCATGATATAGACCCCCCGGATGCCGTTAACGTCCTCTTCCGGGAACAGAAGGGAGAATATCCCCGCCAAAAGCATAATGGATAAGAACCAGATCTGCTCGTAATCCGTGAAAAATCGGCCGAAATAGACCATCACAAACAGGGCCAGGGCCATGAGCCCCAGGGCCAGGGCCATGCCAAACAAGGAGCGGTTGGCGTCGGCCTTCAGATTTCGGAAGGCCTCCTGCAGCTCTTCTTCCTGGGCGGGGTGATCAAAAGCCGCGTAAAAATCCCCCTGAAACAGGTAGATCCGGCCCTCAAAACTGTGCTCCGCCGGCAGCGTTTCCCATTCCTCCGGGGAATAATACAGGACGCATTCATAGGCCCCATCGCTGCTTTCATAGCCCACGGGGATGCGGGTTTCATCCTCAAACTCCTCCTCTAACGAGGACTGGGAACGGGTGAAAACCGCTGTTTTTTCCTCTTTTTGTTCCGGCTTTTCCCCCAGGCGGACCAGGGCCAGCGCCACCAGGCCCAAGCAGGCCAGGGTCAGAAGCACGGCCAGGATCCGTTTCAGATGTCTGGCCGGGGTTTTTTCCATAAAAGCGCTGCCCGGCTCTCCATTAAACCCGGCAGCGGATTCCGTTTCCTTATGCATATTCAGCTCTCCAATACCTTTTCGTCTTGTTCGTAAAAGCGATCCCGCTTCCGCATGGCCTGCATCAGAGCCGATTTTTCCTCTGCCCCCAGGGTGACCTCGCAGCTGCCGCTTTTTATTTCCTTAATATAAGTGTAGCAGCTGCTGCGGCTGTGTATCACGTTCAGAACAAAACCGTTATTGTTTAAATCCAGCAGGGCCAGGGCAAAACTGGCGTTGCCCCCCATGCCCTCAAAGGCATTGTACTTTGTGAGCCCGGTTTTCTGGTAGGTATTGACCTGATTGCGGTTTAAGATACGCAGCACATCCTTGTTGGCCATATCCTGATTCTGAAGGTTCTCCACTTTGAACAGAAGCTCCGCCAGAAGATTCTCCAGTGAGGCTGCGTCCTTGCCCCGCATGAATGCGTCGTAGCGCTGGAAGACACGGTTGGATCGGATCAGCCAGTAAATCATCAGAACCGTGTAGATGATTACCAGCACCAGCAGGATCATCAGCAGGGTGGTGTTGCTTAAGCCTTTTACGATAGGTTCGTTCATTTCTTTATCTTCCTGTTTTGTAATGTTTTGTAATCATATCATATAACAACGTTATTTTACAATATGTTTATTTTAATCTGTCCGTAATCCGTTCCAGCTCCTCCACCGAATAGTAATCGATGACCAGCTGACCCTTTTCCGCATCGCTGCGGCGGATCTCCACCTTAGTTCCCAGGGAGAGACGCAGGGAAAGGACCAATTCGTCATAGGCGCTTTGATCCCGGAAAAGGGG
>CACZSB010000079.1 GCA_902783765.1 uncultured Lachnospiraceae bacterium | reverse complement strand
GTGATTATAGATCGTGGAATACTGTCTGGGTCCATTACGGACAAAACCTCCAAAAACGCCCGCGGGCGTGCATGATTATGGCTATATATAGCATAAAAGAGGAAGCCTGTCAAATGGGGCCAAAGCGGGGGCCGTCCTCCCCGACCGCGACTTGAAAAAACCCCTGGAATGTGGTACTATTCATCAGATATAGGACCGGCCTGGCCGGTCCCGGAGGAAAACATGAATCCGAATCATGGAGCACTCATATGGAAATTGACCCGGACCCTGAGAGACGTCGGCAGCCCGGAGGAAAATCTCTCCCGGGCCCTGGGGGATATCTGCAGCGCCCTGGGCTTTGAGGAAGCCAGTCTCTGGCTGCTTAATGTGCGGGATTCCCGGATTTATATCGTGGCGTCCCTGGGAGCGCGGGACCGGCTGGGGGCGTCCCTGGATCTGGACCGGGGCCTGCCGGGAACGGTGACCCGCAGTGCCCAGCCGGTGCTGATTGCCGACTGTGCCACGGACCCCCGTTTTGCGGGAGCCCG
The DNA here is from genome assembly GCA_902783765.1 of uncultured Lachnospiraceae bacterium. Taxonomy (GTDB): domain Bacteria; phylum Bacillota; class Clostridia; order Lachnospirales; family Lachnospiraceae; genus UBA6987. The sequence goes on along the minus strand of CACZSB010000079.1, from coordinate 4,506 downwards.
GGGAGAAAAGATCCCCCGGAACCTGTTACTGGCCCCCTTAAAAACCGCCTATGATTGCCTGGGCTGTCTCCAATTATCGGACAAAACCGGAGGGGATCTGACCCAGGAGGATTACCAAAGCTGTCTCCTGGCCGCCTCTTTGATTGCCCACTCCCTTTCGGAACGGGGATTGGCTCAGCCGGTGCAGGAAAAGAAAAACCTGTTGCTGGCCCTTCAGGACATCCACATGCCGGTACTGCCGGAGGACCCCTTTGAGGCCCCCCTGGCCGGCATCAGTTTAAATATTTACGAGGGAGAATGGCTGGCCCTGCTGGGAGAAAAGGGCTGCGGCAGCCGCAATCTGCTGGCCCTGCTTCAGCTGGCGGTGCCCCCGGAAGGCATCGAAGGCCGTCTCATGGCCATGGGCAAGGATCTCCTGCGTTTTACTCCGGAGGAGCGGGAGGAATACCGCCGGGGCTTTGCGGCCTTTCTGCCTGCAGATTGCCCTCTGATTCCCACCATGAACCTGAAGGCCAATGTGGAGGCGGTGAGCCGGCGCTGTCTGGAACCCATGGATCCGGAGGAGGCCCTGGAGCTGGCGGGACTGGGGGATCTGGCAGGGCATCTGCCCCGGGACCTGGACGCCCTTCAGCGGGCCCGGGTGGGCATTGCCCGCGCCCTGGCCAGAAAATCCCTGCTGATCCTGGCAGAAGAGCCGGGACAGGGTTTGGCCCCCGAGGAGGTACGAATCCTGCTGGAAAGTCTGAAGGCGGCGGCCGATCGGCTGGGTGCCGCCCTGGTGATGAGTACCGCCAGCGAAGAAAAATCCCGGGCAGCAAACCGGGTATTGCATATGCAGACGGGCCGGCCGGGCCGTCTGTCCGTCAATCCCCGGCCCACGGCCCCCCGTGACCTGATCTGGTAGGAATAAAAGGAGAACCGCCCTTTGAAAGGTGTTTTGATGATTCTGAAAAAGAATCTTCTGTCCTGGCTGGCCCTGTTTTTTCTGGGGCTATTAGGGACAGCGCTTTTCATTTGGGCTTACGATTCGTCCCGAAATATGGAATACACCCTCCGGCGCTATTATGAACAGCAGCAGCTGGGGGAGGTTCAGCTTCATTCGGAACTGGGTTTCGGTGAAGATATGATAAAAGAGCTGGTTCGGGAAGGGGAAAGGGCAGAGGCCTTTTTCCAGAATAAGCTGGGCAACGGACTGACTTTAATCAGCTTTGGGGGGGTTGTGAACATCCCCGAGGTCCTGCAGGGCCGCCTGCCGGAAAATGAAACGGAATGTGCGGTGGGAGAAGGACTTTTGGCCTCGGGCCGGCTGGGTCTGGGGTCACAGCTGGATTTATCGGGGCTTTCTGATCTGCCCCTTAAAGCCCAAAACCTTACGGTGGTGGGGGTGGTAAGCCGGCCGGAACGGCTTCGGATGAATGAAAGCGATTTCCTGCTGGTGCGGCAGGAGGCTTTGGCGGCGGGGGTTTCCTATTCTGACGCCTTTTTCCGCCGGGAAAGCGGTGTGAATCGGGATTATTTTTCCCTGGCCTACAGCCGGGATATTGAGGTCTGGCAGCAGGAAATCAGCAAGCGGGCCGCGCTTTGGGCCACCCGGCGCAGCCAGGAGCTGGAGGAAGAATACCTGCAAGCACAGCTGGAGGCCTTTGCCGACCTGAACCGGGACAGCGACGACCTGGCCCGCCGAGAGGCGGTCATATCTCAGGAGGCGGCCCAGCGGGAGGAATTGATACAGCAATATACACAACAGGCGGAAGAGGCGGAGCAGGCTCTCCGGGATATTTCGGGGGACCGGGGTCAGTTTCAGGAGGTTTTTGCCGCCCGGCTCAGCGGCCTGGAGACGCTGCGGGGAGAATTGGATCAGCTGCGGCAGATCAGCGAGCTGATTCAGGGGGATTTGGTGGTGGCGGAAAACAAGCTGAACCAGCCGGAGCTGGCCCCCATGCTCAGCCCTTTCAGAGGCTGCGCCAATCAGATTCTTAGCGCCTATATCACGGCGGACCTTACCAATGCCGCCCAGATGGAAAAGGCGGTGGAACAGGCCCGGGACAATTGGGATGAGGTTTGGCAGGTTTTCAGAAGCAGCCTGAGCGAGACTTCTCGGCTCAAGCTGGAGGAAGCGGTGGGTCGTTCCCTGGTTTCCCTGGGTCTTGAACTGAGCAACAGTCTGAAAACCTACGGCTCCAGGCTCCAATCCTCCGCCGGTTCTGATCCGGAGCTCCGGGAGGCGGTTCGGGAGCTGGCAGAGGGCAGCAGCCCCAGCCGGCTCACAACGCGGGTATCTTCCAAATTGGGCGAGCTTCAGAAGGAACTGGAAAGCCAGGAGGAGGAATACCTGAGCCTGGTGGAGGAAGTGGGGGACTGGGAAAAGGATTATCAGGAAAAACAAAACGCCCAGGCTCTGGCGACCCTTCTGCTGTCCCAGGCCAAGGCGGATTACGAAGATTGGAAGAAGCAGGAGCAGGATCAGCTTCTTAAGGAACGGGAGGATCTGGAGGCAGAACGGCTCCGGCTGACCCGCATATATGATGAAAAACGGGCGGATCTGGACCGCCGGCAGCAGACGGCGTATGCGGTGCAAAGCATTTTCGAGACCCAGAGCTCCCTGGGGGATCAGCAGCTTTTCCTGAAGCTGATCCGTCAGCTGGGCTGGGGCATTTTAGGGGTGGTACTGCTGGCCCTGATTCTGACAGCCGGGACCCTGCTGGGCCGTTTGCTGAAGGAGGCGGGCTTGCATCTGCCGGAGGATTGGTGCCGGCAGAGCCGTATGGATATGATGATCAAAGCCGGCGGTATTTTACTGGTTTTGAGTCTGCTGGGGGTGATTGGCGGGACGCTGCTGGGCCAACGAATGGCCCGGATTCTGACCCCCGGCCTGCTGAAGGATTATTCCATGAAGTTACAGACCCTCTCCGGAGGCGGAAGCTGGGCCATGGGCATGATTATATGGCTGGGGCCCCTGCTGCCCGCCCTGGGACTGGCCCTGCTGCTGGCCCCCCTCCAGTCCGGGCAAAGGAGCCGTTTAGGGAATAATCTGAATTTGTTTATCACCGGCGGCATTTTGGGACTGGTCCTGGGAAGCGGGCTTTTTCTGGGGTATGGATGGCTGGAAGGACGCGAACGTCTGGGGGCCTCCTGGCCGGCCCTGCTGGCCCTTGCGGCCCTGGGCGCCCTGCTGCTTTTGGGCTTTGGCCTGATTTTAAGCCGCCTGCTTTATAGAAGTGCAGAACTGGTCAACTGGGAAACGGAACGGGATATCCTGCGCCTGCTGCGGGCCTCCGGCAACGGAAAAGGCAGCGGCCGACGCTGGCTCCTGGGCAGCGCCCTTTGGCCCCTGCTGGCCGGGATACTCTGCGGTGTGGGGGGGACAGCCCTTTGGTTCAGTTTGGAACAGGGGATTTTGGCCCCCGAGGGAGCGGGACTGTCCCGTTTTCTGCCGGGGCTTCTGGCTGTGCCGGGAGCTCTGACGCTGGCCTTCTTAGGTGGCCAGGCCATACGAAAAAAAGCCAGCCGGCTGGCCCTTACGGACCGGGGCTGAGAGAATAGAGGTATAGTATGCTTATTTTTGAAGAAGAACTGGCTAAATTTCAGCCCAGTACGGAAATCGACAAGGCGGAGGATCTGATCCGCACCGACACGGGAGATCTGACGGATCTTCTGCTGGAACTCTTAAAGGAGAAGGAAGCCTAAATGCGCTGTTACCGATGTGGAAATGGGCTGGGCTCGGGCCGCTACTGCCTCCATTGCGGGGCCGATGTGACCCGTTACCGGCAAATTGTCCGCATGTCCAATCGATATTATAACCATGGGCTGGAAAAGGCCCGGGTCCGGGATTTAAGCGGCGCCCTGGAGGATTTGAGCCGGGCCCTGGAGATCGACAAGCGGAATATTGCCGCCCGGAACCTCCTGGGGCTGGTGCTGTACGAAATGGGTGAAACCGTTCGTGCGCTCTGTGAATGGGTGGTCAGCAGCAATTACCAGCCGGAGGACAACCCCGCCACGGAGTATGTGAAGCATCTTCAGGAGGACCGGACGGAGCTGGATGCGGCCAATCAGGGTATCCGTAAATTCAATTTCGGCCTGGAATACGCCAAAAAGGGCAGTGAAGACCTGGCCATTATCCAGCTGGAATGGGTCACGGCCAATCATCCTAAAATGCTTAAAGCCCACAGCCTGCTGGCCCTGCTGTATTATTCAGAGGGGCAATATGCCCGGGCGGAAAAGGAAATCCGTACGGTTTTAAAAGCCGATACGGGCAATGTTTTCTGTCTTCATATGGCCCGGGAGATGGCCGCCGATGTGCGGGCACCCCAGATTCGCCGTCGGGGCAACCTGAGTGAGAGCCTGGGACAGGCCGGTCGAAGATTGGGAGAGGAAAGCGATAAGGTCCGCAGCGCCCTGCGGGGCCGCCCCGCCTTTTTACTGCGGGTGATTTTAACGGCGGCCCTCTTGCTTTGTGTGGCGGCGGGGATTCTGTGGCCCACGCTGGAGCGGCGCCGTTCCCGGGCG
>CACZSB010000078.1 GCA_902783765.1 uncultured Lachnospiraceae bacterium | reverse complement strand
GGCCCGGATGGCGGTGTTGCGCTGCCGCCGCAGGGTTCGTTCCTTGTTTCGGGCCCGGGCTTCCTCCAGGGCCGCATTCCGGTCCTGCCGCACCGCCTTTTCATAGCTTAAAGCCAGATCCCGCCAGCTTTCCCGGCTTTCCGCCAAATGAAGCCGGGGCAGATAATCCAGCACATATGCATTCCTATCCAGACGGATTCGGGGGTCTATTTTATACTTTCTCCGCAGGCCTTCGGAAAGGCGGATATGGCCGCCCATCAGCAAAAGGCCGATTTCCTCCGGGCTGTAGCGGCCCTTTAGCGCCGCCAGCTCCTCCTTCATTTCCGAGGCATAATAAAAGCCCGGCGGCCCCTCGTAAGAAAGGGCGGCCAGCTTTTCATCTAATTCGGATTTCCGGCGGATTTGGGCGGCCTCCAGATCCCTTTGATACCGGGTCCGCTCTGCCCTCACCTTATTCACTTGAGGCTGGTAGCGCTTTTGCAGATCCGGCAGGGGCATATTCCATAATTCCACCGGAAAAAGCACCTCTAAGGGCGAGAAAAGGGGCAGTTTAATGTCCTGCTCCAGTCGGCCCGCCAGTTCCTCGGGCCGGTTAAAGCCCCCCCGCAGACCGAAATCAAAGGAGCGGCGGGCCACAGTGCGCAAAATGCTGTGCCAGCTTTGATGCAGCTGTTTTTCCGCTTCCGGGTAAGCCGCCGGCCGGGCAGGGTGGCCCTGGACGCCGGGCAGGCCTCCATATATCAAATCCGATACGGTTAAATCCGTGGCTTCGGCGGGGTATGCCCCCTCCCATAAAAGGGAGGTCAGAAAGGCCCCCAGTCCATCCCGAACAGCGTCCTTTTCTTCTGTCAGGGCCTTTTCCGCCACATCCAGGGCGGCACAATAATGGCCCAGATGACTGGGCACCGTTTTTTTGGGGTTCAGCCCCCGAATCTGTTTATAATCTCTCATATCCATATTGTTTATCATATTATGAAGTCGGGGTCAAAAGGATTTTGTACGGCTTTATAAATCATCCCATCCATGGTATATTGATAAAAATGATTTTCACCCGGCTCAGGGGCGCCTATAGGAGGGTACAATGCGTTTATTATTTGAACTGGACAAACGAAATTATGCGGGCTATACCCACACTTTTTTTCGGCCTTCCGCCCGGAGTATCATTGTAAAAGACGGTCGGGTGGCCATGGTGCACAGCCAAAAATACGATTATTATAAATTCCCCGGGGGTGGCATCGAAGCGGGAGAGAACCATTTGGATGCCCTGATCCGGGAAACCCTGGAGGAGGCCGGTCTGAAACCGATTCCCGAAACCATACGGGAATATGGCCTGGTGCGGCGGATTCAGAAGGGAAAAAGACCCGGGGAACGGTATGTTCAGGAGAATTTTTATTACCGCTGCGAGGTGGAAGAGGGCACTTTTCCCCGTAATCTGGATGACTACGAGGCCGCAGAGGGCTTTACCCTGGAATATGTCACGCCGGAGCTGGCCATCCAGCGAAACAGAACCGGGGATCATGGCCCTAAAGACCCTATAATGCTGGAACGGGAGGCCCGGGTGCTGGAAATGCTCCTGAAGGAGGGCTTGGAATCATGATATTAACCCCGGGATTTCCGATCCTACTCTTTATTTTGGGATTCTTCCTTAAGTTTTGCTGTTCTGATGCTGTTAGGGCCTGTTTCTACGCAGCGTAGGTGGTTTTGAAGGCTGGGCTGTGGTAGCATGGTTTTCCGAGAGAATGCACTGAAACAGGAGGATTTACCATGGATCGATATGTGACCGGCGCCATGATCCGCAAGCTGCGGGAAGGAAAGAAATTGACCCAGGAAGAGCTGGCCAGACGGATAGCCGTCAGCGGAAAAGCGGTGAGCAAATGGGAGAGAGGCCAGGGCTTTCCGGATGTGAGCCTGCTGGAGCCCTTGGCGTCGGCGTTGGGGGTTTCCGTGATAGAGCTGCTTTCCGGGGAGGATATCTGCAACCGGAATCTTTCCGCCAATATGGCCAGGGGCTTGTTTTATGTCTGCCCCCTCTGCGGCAATGTGATTCGCAGCGTGGGGGAGGCGCTGATCGGCTGCTGCGGCATTACCCTGCCGCCCCTGGAGGCGGAGGAAGCGGAGGGGGAGCACGAAATCCGGGTGGAAAAGCTGGAGGATGAATACTATGTCAGCCTGGCCCATCCCATGGAAAAGACCCATTATATTTC
>CACZSB010000077.1 GCA_902783765.1 uncultured Lachnospiraceae bacterium | reverse complement strand
TTTTATACTGGGCTGCGCCATGGGAAGCTTTTACAATGTCCTGATTGATCGCCTGCCGAACGGTCAGGACATTGTAAAAGACCGAAGTAAATGCAGCTTTTGCGGCACGGTTCTCTCCTGGAAGGATCTGATTCCCGTATTCAGCTTTATTTTTTTGAAGGGAAAATGTCGTTATTGCGGGAAAAAGCTTTCACCTCAGTATCTTTTCAGCGAGCTGGCTGTGGGCAGCCTCTTTGCGCTGGCCTTTATTTTTTTCTATAAAGGATACTACTCCTGGGTGGGGCTTTTGCTGAACCTGACCCTTTGGTCCCTGCTCTTTGTGGTGGGGGTGATGGATTTCAAATACGGCATCATAGTGGATCAGGTATTGCTGGCCTTTTCCCTGATTGGGGTGGTGATTCAGCTGATTGCAGGCCGGGAGACGGAATCGATCACTGTGGGACAGGTGACCTTTGAGATTGTACTGCGGGATCCCTGGCAGATGCTCTACGGCGCCCTGGCCGGTCTGGCCCTGTACGGTTTGGTTTACCTGGCCGCCCGACTTTTTTACAAAAAAGAAGGCTTCGGCATGGGTGATGTGCTCCTTTTAGGGGCCATGGGTATTTTCCTGGGTTTGGAGAAAATCATTATCACCGGTTTTTTGGCCTTCTACTGCAGCGTTTTGTATTTGCTGTTTTTCAAGCTGGTGCGGAAGGGTTCCCTAAAGGACAGGGCCATTCCCTTTGCGCCGCCCATGTGCATGGCAGCATTTATTATGTCTCTCTGGGGCAATGAGATTGCATCCTGGCTGAGAGCTTATCTTCACATTTAGGCATTTTGGAGGATGAAATGAGTAACAGTCAGTTTTTCAACGAAAAGGATTTTCTTCATGCCCTTTCGGGAACCACCCGGATCCCCTTCGTGGATCTGGAAACCACGGAGATCGATCCCCTGGTTATTAAATATGTCAGTGAGAAGCTGGCCCGGGAACGGGGGGTCATTCCCATCCGTTTGCAGGATAATGAGCTTACCGTGGCCATGTGCGACCCCACGGATTTCCAGACCATTGACGATATTAAGATTTCCTCCGGCAAGCGTGTTACCCCGGTGCTGGCCTCCCAGCAGGCCCTAAACCATGTTATTGAGCGCTATTATACCCAGACCAAAAAGGCGGAGCAGGCCATTAAGGATTTCGGTCTGGACAACGATGTGGAAACGGTTCAGCAGCTCACCAGCTCCGAGGTGGAAGGGGCTCCCATCGTCCGAATCGTAAACTCCATTTTGATGGATGCCTCCAATATGAAGGCCTCCGATATTCATATCGAGCCCTTTGAAAAAGAGGTGCGGGTCCGGCTCCGTGTGGACGGCGAATTGCGTCAGCTCATGTCCCTGCCCATCAATACCCTTTCGGGTATCGTGACCCGTATCAAGATCATGGCTAACCTGAACATTGCGGAAACCAAGCGCCCCCAGGACGGCCGTGTGCAGCAGATCATGAACAACAAAAAGATTAACATGCGTATTTCCTTCATTCCCGCGGTTTACGGGGAGAAGGTGGTTATCCGTTTGCTGAACTCGGATAACAGCGTTATGGATAAATCGGAGATCGGTCTCTCCCCCTTCAATATGCAGCAGGTGGAGCGCATGATGAAGATCTCCGAAGGCATTATCCTGCTGACAGGTCCCACCGGTAGTGGTAAAACCACCACGCTGTACGCCCTGCTGAAGGATTTCAACACCATCAACCGCAATATCATCACCCTGGAAGATCCCGTGGAATTTTCCATGCACGGCATTAACCAGGTCCAGGTGAACTCGGAAATCGGCATGACCTTTGCCAGCGGTCTTCGTTCCATTTTGCGTCAGGACCCGGACATCATCATGCTTGGTGAGATTCGAGACGAGGAAACGGCACAGATCGCCATTCGGGCCGCTGTGACGGGCCATATCGTGCTCTCCACCCTCCACACCAATGATACCGCCAGTTCCATTACCCGTTTGACGGATATGAACATTCCCACTTACATGGTCACCAGCGCGGTGGCGGGCATTGTGGCCCAGCGACTCTTAAAGAGGATCTGCCCCCGCTGCTCGGAGGATGTGCCGGCCACGGAGGCGGAAAAGGAGTTCTTGGGGGTCTCCGGGGATCTGATATTAAAGCGGGGCAAGGGCTGTCCCTTCTGCAACCAGACCGGCTTTAAGGGCCGGACCACCATCCACGAGGTCATGGTATTCGACAAGCCCCTTCGGAAGATGATCAACGAAGGCGCCTCCATGGACGAGGTGAAGCAGGCGG
>CACZSB010000076.1 GCA_902783765.1 uncultured Lachnospiraceae bacterium | reverse complement strand
GTGCGTGGAAACCGAGATCAAGTTCAGCGTGAATGAGAAGGGTGAAGTGAATGTTATCACCACCAAGGTGACCCCCGCCGGCGGCGCAGAAGTGATTGACGGTGTTCTGGTTCTGAAGGATGCCATCACCCCGGTAACAGAGGAGATCATCATTGTGGGCACCAAGACCTGGGTGGACGGTGGCAAGACCCATGACAATGCTACGGAAATCACCTTGAGTCTTAGCCGAAGCAGTGCCACCGTTTCCGAAGAGAAACTGGATCTGGTTCCCACCTGGAAGGGCAATACCTACATCTTTGAAGGTCTGGCCAAATACGACAGCCAGGGGAATGAATATACCTACACTGTAACAGAAGCCAAGGTGGAGGGCTACAAGGATCCGGAATACAGCGGCGCGAAAAATTACGACATCACCAACACCCTGGAGGATAACAACGACTCCGGCGGCGACACCGATTCCGACACGGATACCAACACCGACACGGATACGGATACCAGCACGGATACGGATACCAACGGAAGCGGAAGTGGCTCCGGCACGGATACCAACGGCGGTGGCACGAATACCAGCGGCAGTGGAACCAGCAGCGGCACCAGCACCACTGGCACCAACACCAGCGTCACCAACACCAATAGTCCAAAGGGTTCGAACAACCCGTCGGCACCGGATACCGGTGATCACAGCAATCTTCTGCTGTACACCGCTCTGCTGGGCCTCTCGGCAGCCGGAACCGTATGGCTGGTAAGCGCTAAGAGCAAAAGAAAAGAGGAAGAAGGCTGATAAGCCTCAGACATGAAAAGACCCGGCAGGGAAAACCTGTCGGGTTCTTTTTGTCCTCCGAGAATCAATCAGAATAGAAACGCATCAATAATTCTCGGTGTGAATCTCGAAATAACTCTGGGGATGATTGCACACGGGGCAGAGCTCCGGCGCTTTGGTGCCAACCACGATATGTCCGCAGTTGCGGCATTCCCAGACCTTTACTTCACTCTTTTCGAAGACTTCCTTCATCTCCACATTCTTTAACAGGGCCCGATAGCGTTCCTCGTGGCGCTTTTCGATGGCAGCCACCCCCGGAACTTGGCGGCCAGCTCCGGAAAGCCCTCCGCCTCGGCGGTTTCGGCAAAGCCCGCATACATATCGGTCCATTCGTAGTTTTCTCCATCGGCGGCGGCGGCCAGGTTCTGGGCCGTATTGCCGATGCCCTTTAATTCCTTGAACCAAAGCTTGGCGTGCTCCTTTTCATTGTCCGCTGTATTCTGGAAAAGGGCCGCAATCTGCTCGTAGCCCTCCTTCTTGGCTACGGAGGCAAAATAGGTATACTTGTTTCTTGCCTGGGATTCCCCCGCAAAGGCGATTTCCAAGTTCTTCTCCGTTTGGGTTCCGGCGTAGGGATTGCTCATAATTATATCTCCTTTCAATTATCCGCGTGATCCACCCGATACATGTGGGTAATCAGGTCGATAAGCTTGTTGGTATAGCCCCACTCATTGTCATACCAGGCAATGAGCTTTACAAAGTTTTCACTGATCATCACCCCGGCGGTTTCATCGAAGATACAGGTTTCGAAAAAGCCCGTTAAGTCCGTGGAAACAATCTGATCCCGAGTGCAGGTGATAATGCCCCGCATGGTGGTCCGGGAAGCCTCCCGCATGGCATCGCAAATATCGTTATAATTGGTATTGGTTTTCAGCTGAACCGTCAAGTCCACCACAGACACGTCATTGGTGGGCACCCGGAAACTCATGCCGGTGAGCTTGCCCTTTAATTCCGGCAGCACCAGGCCCACGGCCTTGGCGGCGCCGGTGGAGGAGGGAATAATATTGCCCAATACGCTGCGGCCCGTTCGCCAGTCCCGGCCCGCCCGGGAGTCCACCGCCTTCTGCTTGGCAGTGGCGGCATGAACGGTGGTCATCAGCCCCTGCTCCACCCCAAAGGCATCGTGGATGACCTTGGTCATGGGGGCCAGGCAGTTGGTGGTACAGGAGGCATTGGAAACCACCTTCATGTCAGAGGTATAGTCCATATGATTGACGCCCATCACAAAGGTGGGCATTTCTCCCTTGGCCGGGGCGGACAGGGCCACCTTCTTGGCACCGTTTTCGAAATGCCCGGAGGCGCCCTCCACATTATTGAAGGCGCCGGTGCTTTCAATAATATACTCTGCGCCGCAGGCATCCCAGCGGATATTCTTAGGATTGTCTTCGGAAAAGACACGGATTTTCCGGCCGTTCACAATCAGATGCTGCTCATCCCGCTCGATAACCCCCCGAAAAGTCCGGAAAATGGTATCATATTTGGCCTGATATACCATGTAGTCCAGATCCGCGTTCCGCAGATTAATTCCGCAGATCTCATAATTGTCGCAGCCCCGCTCCTCCAGAATACGCAAGGCTACCCGGCCGATACGGCCGAATCCGTTAATACCGATTTTAATCGCCACAATGTTTTCTCCCTCTCTGGGTTGATAATATATAATAGCATTCTTTTTCCGAATGCACAAGTTCCTTATGCCTGAAGCTCGTACAACTTTTTATAGATCCCGTTCATGGCCAGCAATTCCTGATGGCTCCCCCGCTCCCGGATCCGACCCTTATGCATCACCAGTATTTCATCCGCATGCTGAATGGTGGAAAGGCGATGGGCCACCAGAATGGAAGTACGGCCCCGCATCAGGGTTTCCAGGGCCTCCTGAATCAGCTGCTCCGTTTCCGTGTCAATATTGGCGGTGGCTTCGTCCAGCACTAGTATAGTGGGGTCAAAGGCCAGAGTCCGGGCAAAGCTTAACAGCTGCCGTTCTCCCGCAGAAAGGGTGGATCCCCGCTCCGTCACCGCCTCGTCATAGCCCCGGGGCAGCTGGTCAATAAAGTGATCCGCATTGGCGGCGGCAGCCGCCTCCCGCAGCTGCTCGTCCCCTATCTCCTCACTGAGTAGACGGATATTGCTCTTGATATCGCCGGTGAAAATAAATACATCCTGCTGAACCTGACCGATGGCCCGGCGCAAATCCGGCAGGGACAATTCCCGGATATCCACATCATCAATCAGTATCTGACCCTTTTGGATATCATAATAGCGGCCGATCAGATTCAGAATGGAGCTCTTGCCGGCCCCCGTGGCCCCCACAAAGGCCACCCGCTCCCCGGGCTGAATCACAAAGCTCACATCCCGCAGCACCCAGTCCTCGTTTTCATAGGCAAACCACACATTTTTAAATTCGATCTTCCCTTTAAACTGGGGCATCCGCACCGGCTCTTCCGCTTCCAAAATGGTATTCTTCTCGTCCAGGATCGTAAAGATCTTCTCCGCGGAGGCCATGGCATTTTGCAAAGTGGAAAACTGCTCCGCCAGCTCCTGGATGGGCTCGAAGAAGGAGCGGATATAATTGGTGAAAATATACAGCGTACCCAGGGACAGGGCTCCTTCCAGCACCGAGACCCCGCTGCGATAAATAATCAGGGCATAAGCGAAATTGGCAATAAAGGCCAGGCCCGGCCGGAAGATGCCGAAGGTGGCCATTTCCTTCATTTGGGATTTATACAAATCGTTGGTGCGTTCCTTGAATTCCTGGGCCTTTTTTTCCTCCCGGGCAAAAAGCTGAATCAGCTTCATGCCGGAAATATTTTCCGACAGGAAGGTGTTTAAGGCAGAAATCTTGGTGCGGATCACCCGGTATATCCGCCGGATCAGAATCCGGAAGGTATAGGTGATGGCGAAAACCACCGGCAGGAAAAGGAAGGACAACAGGGCCAGCTTGGGACTGATGGAAACCATCACCACCGCATAGCCGATGATCAGCACCGTATTGCTGATAAGCCGCACCAGCACCTGGGTATACATCTGGTTTAAGGATTCCACGTCGTTGCTCACCCGGGTAACGATACGCCCCACCGGGTTGGTGTCAAAGAAGCGCAGGGGCAGGCTGTGGATATGGGCAAAGACCTCCTCCCGGATGGTGAAAATAATCTTCTGCCCGGTCTTTTGCAGCAGCCAGGTCTGGCCCAGCTGCAGGAAAAAGCCCGCCACCAACAAGCCGGCGTAGAGAAGGGCGATTTGGATAATGCCGGAGCGGTCCGAGGCCCGAAGCGCCGCCAGCTCTTCCCGGCTTTGGCGATCAGCAAAGAACAGCTTTTCCCCCAGGGAAAACATGATTTTCTTCCCGCCTATGGCACTGGAAAGGGAGCTCACATCCTCCACTCCGGGGCAGCCATCCTTTTCCCACTGTTCCAGAAGCTTAAGCTGCGCCTCATCCAGATTGCTAACCAGGTAGTAATCCTCTTCGAAATAAAGCAGTCTGTCCCAGCCGTTTTCCCTCTGTATGGGTTTGTCGTAGCCTTCAATGTACTCATCAATGGCATTCCCGATTAAAATAGGCTTAATCAGGTTAATCCCCGTCACCATCAGCAGCAGGATAAGGGCCAGCACCATGGTGCCGATATGGGGTTTAACATAGGTCAGCAGCCGGGTAAAAACATTGCCCTCATACTTGGTTTCCAGGAGTTCTTCATGCATTTGTGCCATATCATTACCCCCTTATTCCGCGGCTAAGAGCTGCTGCTCTAATTGCTGCTTATGGGCCATGGAGGCAAAAATCCCCTCCCGGGCCATCAACTCCTCATGGGTGCCGTATTCCGCCGGCAGCCCTTCATCCAGCACCAGAATATGATCCGCATTCTGCACGGTAGATACCCGGTGGGCGATAATAATATTGGTTTTCCCCTTCCGGTATTCCTTCAGGTTCTCCAAAATCCGCTCCTCCGTATCCGTATCCACGGCGGAAAGGGAATCATCTAAAATCAGGATGGGACTGTCTTTTAAAAGGGCCCGGGCAATGGAAGAGCGCTGCTTCTGGCCCCCGGAGAGGGTAACCCCCCGCTCCCCCACCATGGTGTCGTATTTCTCCGGGAAATCCATGATATTATCATGAATATCTGCCGCCACGGCGGCCCGCTCGATTTCCGCCTGAGTAGCCTCCAGCCGGCCGAAGGAAATATTCTCCGCCAGGGTCTGGGAGAACATGAAATTGTCCTGGGGCACATAGGCGATATTCTCCCGCAACACCTTTAAGGGGATCTGCTTGATATCGTGGCCGTCGTAGGAGATGGAGCCCTGCTCTACGTCGTAAAGGCGGGTCAGGAGGTTCACCAAAGTGGTCTTTCCGGATCCGGTGCGGCCCATCACCGCCAGGGTCTCCCCGGGACGGACCTCCACCGAAACATCCTTTAATTTATCCGGCAGATTTTCCCCATAAGCGAAGGTCACATTTTTCAAACTGATCTGCCCGGACAGGGTTTCCACCGGATCAGGGTTAGCCGCATCCTGGATCTCGCTTTTTTCGTCCATCACCTCATGGATCCGCCGCATCCCCGCAATACCCTGGGATATGGAAGTAATGGCGTCCCCCAGGGCCAGCATGGGCCATACCAGGGAGCCGATATAGGCGTTGAACATCACAAACATGCCCAGGGTCATTTCCCCAATCATGGTGTAATAGCCCCCCGCCACAATGGCAATCACATAGGTGATGCCCACAAGAAATTGCAGCATGGGCATGAAAAAAGCGGAAAGCTTCACCACATGAAGAGAGGCCTTCCGTTTGTTTTCATTCACCTCCCGGAAGGCGTCCTTTTGCTTTTCTTCCTGAACAAAGGCTTTGATCACCCGTTCCCCGGACACGCTTTCCTGCACGTAATCCTGGAGAGTGGCAAAGGCCTTTTGCATTTTGCGGTAGCGGCCTTCGATATTTTTGCCGTAATAATACCCGAACAGGGCCAGAACGCCCATGGGAATCAGGGTATAGAGGGTCAGGGTCAGACTGATCCGGGTAATCATGCGGTAGAGCACCAGCACCGTAAGGACCGTGGCGTCAAAGGCGGTGACAATGGAGGGGCCCACCGCGATCCGCACCGCTTCCAGGTCGTTGGTAAAGTAGCTCATGAGATCCCCGGTTTTGTGTTCATGATAATAGCGCTGGGGCAGGGTCTCCAGATGCTCAAAAAGCTGGCTGCGCATGATGCGCTCCACCTTCCGGGCGGTGCCGAAAATGCAGTAACGCCAAACAAAACGCCCCAGAAGATGCAATAGCCCACAGAAAATAATCTGCATACACAGGCGCCCGATGCCGGCAGCGTCAATGCTGCGGGAGGCCAGCCCGTCGGTGACCTCCCCCATGAACTGGGGAATAAAAAGCTGCACATAGTCCACCATGAACAAGGCAGCCAGCCCGATGATATAAACTGGGCTGTAACGAAGAAGATGGGGCAGCAGAATGCCCCGCTGTTTTGATTTGGCTTCCATTAACTCTCCCTGTGATTATCAGAAATCACGGTTTCGTACATCCTTAGCTGGTCTTTAACTTGTTGGTTATCTTCTCATCGGAAACAATAAAGCGTTCCAGTGAGGTATTATGATTCAGGCTGTCCATAATGGTGGCCAGGTATTCGCTTACGTCCACGCTGACATAATAATCCCGCCGGAGGGTGTCCGGGTTTTGATAAATCAGATTGGTGGTGAGAACCTTGTCGATGATCCCCTCCTCCACCGCCTCATCGAAGCGCTCCAGACCGCTGGTAAAGAGACCGAAGCTGGCGCAGGCAATGACTTTTTTGGCTCCCCGGGCCTTCAGCTGCCGGCCCACATCGATGATACTGTCCCCGGAGGCGATCATATCATCCACCACAATGGCGGTCTTTCCCGCCAGATCCTCTCCCAGATATTCATGGGCCACAATGGGGTTCCGGCCATTGACGATCTGGGTATAATCCCGGCGCTTGTAGAAAATACTCACATTCACCCCCAGGATATTGGCAAAATAAATGGCCCGTTCCACGGCGCCCTCGTCCGGGGAGATGATCAGCACATTATCCTTGTCAAACTGCTCGTGAAGATTCAGGTTGATCATGGTTTTCACGAACTGATAGGAGGTGGGAAGATTTTCAAAGCCCATCAGGGGAATGGCATTGCAGATCCGGGGATCGTGGGCGTCAAAGGTCAGGATATTGTCCACGCCCATGGATTCCAGCTCCTGGAGCATCAGGGCACAGTCCAGGGATTCCCGGGCGGTGCGCCGATGCTGGCGACTTTCATATAAGAAGGGCATAATCACGTTAATCCGGGCAGGCTTGCCGGTGCAGGCATTGATCACCCGCTTTAAATTCATATAATGATCATCGGGGGACATGGGATTCATGTGGCCGTTCAGCTCGTATTCCAGGCTGTAATTGGTCACATCCACCATAATATAAAGATCCAGGCCCCGGACGGTCTGATTCAAAATGGCC
Organism: uncultured Lachnospiraceae bacterium; assembly: GCA_902783765.1. Classification (GTDB taxonomy): domain Bacteria; phylum Bacillota; class Clostridia; order Lachnospirales; family Lachnospiraceae; genus UBA6987. The sequence goes on along the minus strand of CACZSB010000076.1, from coordinate 10,456 downwards.
TTGGCTTCGCCTCCGCCGTAGCGGCTCACCTCCAGATCCAGCAAATAGGAATCTGTCACATAGCCGGCCTGCTGAGACTCCCGCCCCGCCCGCCAGGCCACCAGATAGGCATTGACCTGCTTGGCCAGTTTTTCACAGCCGGGGAGGGCAATAATGCCCATGGGTCCAAAATGCTTTTGCGCTTCCATATCCTCTCTCCTTCTTGCAATTACAAGAAAAACTGACACACTGAAAAGGCCATTACAGCCGCAGATGCAGTGAATGGGCTTCGTCGGTAATACTCTTAAGAATCATAACACAGGCCGCCGGGTTTGTCACGAAGGGACCCCGGGTTTTTCTGCGGTTTTTTTCATCAGGCGGATATCCGGCCCCACAAAGCGGAGCCATTCATAATCCCCTGCCAGCCGGGAAGAGACCCGGGGGAGATAATGATCCTCGATCTCGTTGAGGCTCTCATTGGTGGAAATAATGGTACCCAGCCCCTTTAGCTGCCGTTCGTTGATGGTGGTAAAGAGGGCGTTCTGGGCCAGCTTATGGCTGGTAAACTCCGTGCCCAGATCATCGATGATCAGCAGCTGGGCCCGGCGGATCAGCTCCGGCAGGTAGGCATTTTCCTCCTCCCGTCCGAAGGCAGTGGCCTCCGCCGCATCAAAGAACTCCTGGGCAGTGATCAGACATACGCTAAAGCCCTGTTTTTCCAAAGATCCCGCCAGAGCCCGGCACAGCAGGGTCTTGCCGGTGCCCACGGGACCGCTGATAAATAAATTGCCTTTCTTTTCGGGAAAGCGGGCCACATAGGCCAGGGCCGCGTCCCGGTTTTGCTCCATGGCCCGGCGGGCGGTCTGGCCTCCAAAGGCCCCAAGGGGTTCCCGGTCATCGTACCATTCCAGCGTAAAATCCGAAAAATCCGTGCCTGTGCTGCTTAAGGAATCGCTGCCCGCCACCTGGGCTGCCAGCGCCTCGAAGCATTCGCAGCTACGGCCTTCCCGCCGGCCTGTATCCCCGCAATGGGGACAGAGATAACGGGGCTGAAGATCCAAGGGGGAAAATCCCGCCTGCATCAGCATGGCCTCCTTTTTCTCCCGCAGGCTTTGGGCCTGCGCCACCAGGGCTGACCTATGCTTCTCATCTCCCCCCACAGAGGCCTTGAAAGCCTCCAGGGCGGCGGTTCGCTGTGCCTGATCCAGGGCGTCGTACTCCGGCAGGGCTTTCAGAATCGCTTCCCGTTTTTTCTCGGCTTCCCGGCGGGCCTCTGCCCGGCGGCTTCGGTAGATGTCTTCTATTTGATCATATTGTGTGCGGCTTAGGGGCATCTCATCCCTCCGATGCGTTCAGGTTTCGGATGTATAGGGCCGTAAGGGCGGCGTCGTAGTCCGTCCGCCGCTTGTCATTTTTCGGGGCTTCCGTCTTTTTCTTTTCCTGCCGGGCCCCCTTAAAGCGTTCATCCTCTGCTGCCACCGCCTCCAGGGTCTTCAGACCCTGATTTTCCCAGCGTTTTAATATCCCTTCCAAATAGGCGAAATCCGGCTTGTTTTTACTGCGGATGGTGCGCTGGCAGGCTTCCAGCATCAGTTCCGGGGGCGTATTCTTTTCGAATAACCAGTGACCCAGAATCTTTTCCTCCTGGTCCGTCAGGCTCCGATCCCGGATGCCCAGGGCCCGGGCCGTTTCCCGAAGACTGCCGTTTTTCTGACTGAAAAGCCGCACCTGCTTACGGGCATCCTCCAGGGACAGGGCTCCGGCCTGATGCCAGCCCAGGGCGATTTTCTCCATATAGGGCACAATGCTCTGGTCGTTCTTTTCTCCCCGTTTTTCCCGGATTCCCACACTGTATTCCACCAGATATTCCAGGGTCTCCCCGGGGAAGTGCAGCTCATCGTACAAATAAGCCAAAAGGTCCGTGTCCCACTTGGTAAGGGGACGGCCCAGATACCGCTCCGTCACGAAAATCAGCTGGCTGAAATCATCCTGCTGCATCAGGCTTTTCATCTGGACGGCGCTGTAACTGCGGACCGGAGGCGCCTGGGGCGCAGCGGCAGCCGGCTCAGTCTGGGCCGGGGCAGTTTGGGCCGGGACAGTGGTTTTTTGAGGGGCGGCCTCCGGAATTAAAAGCTCCAGGGACAGCAATTCCCCTTCCCTTTCCTCCAGGGACAGCCAGCCTTCCTTTTCCCAGTATTTCAGGGCACGCCGCACGTCCTTTTCCGTCTGATCCAGCTTATCCGCCAGCAGACTTAAACTAAGCTCCTGCCGGTCAAGATGCCGCAGCAGCAGTAAATAGATTTTGACATATTCACCGTTGGCCGTACTGAGACAGCCGTCAATAAACGCCTGAGGAACCGGTGTGAAAGCCACCGGAAAGCCACTGGAAACCTGCATTACCCGAGCCTCTTCTTTCTATAAAAGCTCCTTCAGTATAACACAGTTTCAGGCCAGTGCAAGAGGCGGACCGGGGCGAATAGGGCCTCCGGTCCGATTTGTGGATAATGTGGATAATGTGGATAAACTGTGGATTTCCTTGATGGAAACAGGTTTTTTTCTTAGGACTTTTCCCCAGCGCTTCTCCCCTCCCCGCCGGTGGATGATGTGCATAAAGGCGAGGCCACCAGCGCATCTGCCACCAGGTCAACATTTCCGCAGCCGGTGGTTATCAACATCTCTCCGTTCAAAGAATTTTTTAATAAAAATTCTACGATTTCGTCAAAACCAGGGAAATAATGGCATTCCACCCCCCGGGCCAGCAGGGCATCCCGCAGCTGCGTGGAATGAACCCCTAAATCATCCGTTTCCCGGGCCGGCATAATATCCGAAAGCACCACCCGGTCATAATGGGCCAGCGCCTCCACAAATTCGTCAAAGCAGTCCCGGGTTCGGCTGTAGGTATAGGGCTGGAAAATGCAGGTGAGGCGGTAAGGATAGTGCCGGGCCACTTCCCAGGTGGCTAAAATCTCCTCCGGATGGTGGCCGAAATCGTCTATAACAGGGATATCCTCCCGAAGGATGCCCCGCTTTTCAAAGCGGCGGCGAACCCCTCGAAAGGCTTCCAGCCCCTTTTTGACCACTTCAAAGTCCAGGCCCACCTCCAGGGCAGCGGCCGCCGCCGCCAGGGCGTTGTGAATATTGTGCACCCCGGGCACCTCCAGGCAGATACGGCCCAGGTACTCCGCCTGCCGGTACAAATCAAAGGCTCCCAGCCCCAGACGCCCCTCTTCAATATTCCGGGCGCTGTAATCATTTTCCGCTTCCGGTCCCACCACCACCAGGCGGCCGGGGATATCCCCGAAGAGGCTTCTGACCCCTTCAATGCTGCTGTGGGCGATCAGCACCCCCCCGGGCTTTAAATTGCCGGCAAAATGCCTGAAGGATTCCCGGAGATTCTCCATGGTATGAAAGAATTCCATATGATCCGGGCGAATATTCAATATGATCCCGATTTGGGGGTGCATTTCATGATAACTATTGCTGTATTCACAGGCCTCCGCCACAAAATAGTCCCCGGTCCCCACCCGGAGATTGCCGCCGATGCTTTCCTGCATGCCTCCGATGGATATGGTGGGATCCAGCCGGGCCGCCATCAGAATATCCGCCAGCATCCCCGTGGTGGTGGTTTTTCCGTGGGTGCCCGCCACCCCGAAGGATAGGGGATAATGATCCATCATCTGCCCCAGCAGCTGGGCCCGGGACAAAATGGGAATGTCCTTTTCCACCGCGGCCCGGTATTCGGGATTGTCGGGATGCACCGCCGCGGTATTTACGCAAAAATCCAGATCATCCGTGATATTCTCCGGCCCCTGGCCGATCATAATCCGGATCCCCTCCTCCCGCAGCCGCAGGGTGTTTTTGCCTTCACTTTTATCGGAGCCGCTCACCGAAAAACCCTTCCCCTGCAAAAAGGAGGCCAGGGAGCTCATACTGATACCGCCGATGCCCATAAAATGCACCCGGCAGGGCCGGTCAAAATCCACTTTGTAATCCCTTTTGGATGAATCTTTCATTCTTTTAAAGCCTTTCCCCCTATCCGGTGGGTCTCCGGGACTTTTTCTTATTGTACGCTCCGCCAGGAGCAAAAACAAGTCCCCCCTACCCTTTTGTGCCGCAATCTGTTATGATGGGGGCCGTGAGGTAAAATATGCTGATTGCAGATCGTTGGACAGAATATGAAGTGCTGGATGCGGCGGCGGGAGAAAAGCTGGAACGCTGGGGGGACTATACCCTGATCCGCCCCGATCCCCAGGTTATTTGGTCGGGATCCCGGAAGCATCCGGGCTGGGAAAAACCCAATGGCCATTATCACCGCTCCGCCAAGGGCGGGGGCAGCTGGGACTTTTTTGATCTGCCCGATCAGTGGAGCATCAGCTACAAGCCCCTGGATCTGCGTTTTCACCTAAAGCCCTTCCAGTTCAAGCATACGGGGCTTTTCCCCGAGCAGGCGGTGAACTGGGACTGGTTTTCGGCCCTGATTCGGGGGGCCGGCCGTCCCGTCAATATCCTCAATCTGTTTGCCTATACCGGAGGCGCCACCCTGGCGGCGGCCCGGGCTGGTGCCTCTGTGACCCATGTGGATGCCTCCAAGGGCATGGTGAGCTGGGCCCGGGAAAATACGGCCCTTAGCGGGGTGGATCAGGCCCCTGTCCGCTGGATCGTGGATGATTGCCTGAAATTCGTGGAACGGGAGGCCCGGCGGGGCCGCCATTATGACGGGATTATTATGGACCCCCCCTCCTACGGCCGGGGACCCGGCGGCGAATTATGGAAACTGGAGGAGGCCCTGCATCCCCTGATTCGGGCCTGCCTGCCCCTTCTTTCGGAAAGCCCCCTTTTCTTTTTGATCAATGCCTATACCACCGGCCTTCAGCCCGGGGTCCTGTCCTACTTCCTGAAAACAGAAATTCAGGCCCGCCGGGGGGGCCTGGTTCAGGCAGAGGAGATCGGCCTGCCCATCAAGGGCAGCAAGGAGGCCAAGGCCCTGCAGCTGGTGCTTCCCTGCGGAGCCGCCGGCCGCTGGCAGCAGACTTAACAATCAAACAAAGGTCTTTTTGTACATGGCCCGTCGCAGGGGACGGATCCAGGAAGCAATGAACAAAAACAGGCCCAAAATCCCCAGCACCGCCGCGGTATAGGGAGACCAGGTGAACAGGGGAAAACCGAAGGCCAGCTTCAAAAAGAATTCTATCAGAATGGTGATCCCCCCCAGGAAAATCAAATAAAGACCCAAAAGCCGCAGCTTGATCCGGGGCTTGATTCTTATAATGCCTAAAATATAGCCTCCAAAGGTGGCAATAAAGAGCATCCCCACCACCGGAAAGGCAAAGCTCAAAAACCACTTCCCTCCGGTATACAGACATATAAACAAGGTAAACAGCTCTAGGGCCCCAAAACTGACCGGCAGGAAAATCATGGGATGATAACGCCTGAACCACCAGGGCAGGATGGCAATCACATAGGTCAGCGACAGACTGGCAATCACATAGGCAGACCAGCCCGGCCGGCCCTTGGCAGCCAGACAGGCCCAGAGACAGCCCAGGCTCACCCCCAGAAAAATCACGCTTAAGGCCACCAAAATCTGGATGCGCACCCCTCTATCCTTTTCCGGATATAAATCCGGGTTATAATGACTATTTTTGACCACAGGCTCCGGATTCCAGACCGCTGTGCCGCATAAGGGGCAGCTTTTACTGCCCGTCTCTAACGAAACCCCGCAGCGAACACAATACATTCAGGCTTCCTCCCTTTCTTCCTCACTGGATTCGATATGCACCGGAATGCCCCGCTCCACCAGCCGGGTAAAAAAGCGCCGTTCCAGCTCGGTCTCATGGATATTTCGAATAAAATTGATACAGGTGGTTCCGCCATAGCTGGCCACGGAGCAATTGTTGGGATAGCTCAATTGGACCCCGATCATCATTTCAAAGCGGCTGACATGATCCTCCATTGCCCGGGGCAGGGAAATAGCCCCCAGATTGGATAAATTGATGCAGCCCTTCTTTTCCCCCACCCGGCGGTAAATGCCCCGCATAATGATATTCTTCAAAAAGAGAGGCACCAGGCGTATGCATTTTTTCTGCTGGGGGCTCACATTGGCCGCAATCCGGGCGGCCATCTTTTCCGGCGTCAATTCCAGGGCCATTTGATAATTATATTCCCGGCACAGCTCCGACACACTATATTGCTTAAAGCGGGGATCCACTCCGGGATTAAGCACCAGGGAAAAATTCCGCAAGGTCTCCGTTTGAAAGACCCGGCGCAGGTTCACGGGAACGGTGATCTTCACCGGCCTCCACTTTTTTTTCTTCACATGGCAGGCCTGGATCTCGATGATGGTATCCATCAGAAGAGCCGCCAAAAAGCCTGTCACCGTGGTATTTTCCGCCGTCGCCGCCTCCTTTAAGGTCTTGGTGGAAATCAAACCGCTGATCACATGCATCCGGCCGCTGGTATCCAGGCTTCCCTTTAAGCGGTAGGCATCCGCCTCCTGCCGGCTCATGGCAAAGGGCCCGCTGCAGCGCTGGAAAGCATCCTTTAGTTCCGTATCCCGGGGCTCTGCCGTAATGTCCTCGATTTCTGCCTCCGGGGGAATTTTCAATCCCTCCTTCAAAAACAGATAGCGGGCCAACAGGTTTTTTAAATAGATCAGGCCCCCGTGGCCGTCGGTGAGCACATGAAAAAATTCCACCGCCACCCGCTTTTCATGATACAGCACCCGAAAACAGCATCGGCGCTGCTCCCGGATCCCCATATGAGTCAGCGGAAAGGCATACTCCGGTCTGACCTGGGGGGCCTGGCGGACATCCTCTAAAAAATACCAAAAAAAACCGGTGCCCATCCGCTGGTAATAGGAGGGAAAACGGGGCATCAGATCCTCCACAGCCTGCTGAAGAAGCGCAGGATTCACTATATCCGTCAGGGTGGCGGAAACGCGAAAGGTATTGACCCAGCTTCTTTTCTGCACCGCAGGAAAAATCAGCGCCGCATTATCCAGCCGCATCCAGCCCTTGCCTTTCAATCCCATACGAATTATTCAACTCTCCTGATAAAATATGTTGCTATCATATCACAAAAATCTGTCCTGGGCCACGGCTTTTATGTTATAATCTTCTTACAATTTTATATGCGGAGGCAATTTGCTATGGAAGAATTCTTAATTGTTTTAAGGGGACTGGCCGCCACCTACGGCGTTAAGATCCTCATGGCCATTGTGGTACTGATTCTGGGCTCGCTGATCGTCAAAGGACTGGCCAAGACTGCAGGCAGAGCCCTTGAAAAAACAAAAATGGATGAAACCCTTAAGAAGCTCAGTAAAAAGGCTGTCACCCTGCTGCTGTATCTGATCCTGATTCTGATCATTGTGGAGATTTTAGGGATCCCCATGACCAGCATCATGGCCCTGCTGGCTTCTGTGGGTCTGGCTGTGGGTCTGGCTCTCCAGGGGGCCCTGGGCAACCTGGCCGGGGGCCTTATGATCCTGATTTTCAGACCCTTTAAACTGGGAGATTATGTGGAAGCCGCCGGCGCCGCCGGCATTGTGGAGGATATAAGTATCTTTTATACCCGTATCAAAACCATGGACAACAAGCTGATTCTGGTGCCCAACGGCGAATTGATGAACGGCAATGTCACCAATTATTCCGCCAAAGAGCAGCGGCGTATCGACCTGGATTTCAAAACTACCAACGATATCGACACTGAACTGGTAAAGCGAATGTTGCTGCAAGTCACTAAAAACATCGTCGGTGTACTGGAGGATCCCGCTCCCTTTACCCGACTCACATCTGTGGATAAAGATACCTGTATCTTTACGGTTCGGGCCTGGTGCGAGACCGGCCACTACTGGGATGTGTATTTTGACCTTTTGGAGGCCTGCAGAAAGACCCTGAGCGATCACAATATCGACGATCCCGAAGAGCGCATCGCCATCCGCATCGTAAAGGAAGATTGATTACAAAGAACTCCGAACAATCCCGTCTGCTCTCCCCCCCCATTATCGGTTAAATGAAAAACCCCCGCCGAAGCGGGGGTCCTGAATGATTGTGAGTAAATTACTCGATGATCTCGGTAACGGTACCGGAAGCAACGGTACGACCGCCTTCGCGGATAGCGAAGCGAAGACCCTGCTCCATGGCGATACGGGAGATCAGCTCCACGCGGATTTCCACGTGGTCGCCGGGCATGCACATCTCGGTGCCTTCAGGCAGGGTGCAGATGCCGGTCACGTCGGTGGTTCTGAAATAGAACTGAGGACGATAGTTGTTGAAGAAAGGAGTGTGACGTCCGCCTTCTTCCTTGGACAGCACGTAAATCTGACCTTTAAAGGTGGTGTGAGGCTTCACGGAGCCGGGCTTGGCCAGAACCTGACCACGCTCGATTTCGGTACGCTGTACGCCACGAAGCAGGCAGCCCACGTTGTCGCCGGCCTGGCCTTCATCCAGCAGCTTGTGGAACATTTCCACGCCGGTAACCACGACCTTGCGGCTTTCGTCCTTGATACCCACGATTTCCACTTCGTCGGAAACGTGAACCACGCCACGCTCCACACGACCGGTGGCCACGGTGCCGCGGCCGGTGATGGAGAACACGTCTTCCACGGGCATCAGGAAAGGCTTGTCGGTATCGCGCTCGGGATCGGGGATGTACTTGTCAACCTCTTCCATCAGGTTGATAACTCTTTCCTGCCAGGTGGCATCGCCTTCCAGGGCCTTTAAAGCGGAGCCGCGCACCACGGGGGTGTCGTCGCCGGGGAATTCATACTCGTTTAAGAGCTCACGAATCTCCATTTCCACCAGGTCAAGGAGTTCGTCGTCATCAACCATATCGCACTTGTTCATGAAAACAACTACGTAGGGCACGCCCACCTGACGGGCCAGCAGGATGTGCTCCCGGGTCTGGGCCATAACGCCGTCGGTGGCAGCCACCACCAGGATCGCGCCGTCCATCTGGGCAGCGCCGGTGATCATGTTCTTCACATAGTCGGCGTGGCCAGGGCAGTCAACGTGAGCATAGTGACGGTTGGGGGTCTCATATTCCACGTGAGCGGTGGAGATTGTGATACCACGGGCTCTCTCTTCGGGAGCTTTGTCAATCTGATCAAAGGCTACGAAATCGCCAAGTCCGTACTTCTCGTGCAGGGTCTTGGTGATGGCAGCGGTCAGGGTGGTTTTACCATGGTCAACGTGGCCGATGGTACCGATGTTACAATGGGGTTTGGTTCTTTCGAACTTAGCTTTTGCCATTTTGGTTCTCCTTTTTTATTTTTTGCCCCATTTGTAAAGGGCATTGGTTTTGCTTTATGTAAGCGCTAACTGTTATTATACGGTGGCAGCACCTACATTTCAAGTGTTTTTTTCCGGCGTTACTTTTTGGAAATAATCTTCTCCTGCACGGACTTGGGAGCGGGCTCGTACTTGTCGAAGAACATGGAGTAGGCACCCCGGCCCTGGGTCTTACTACGAAGATCCGTGGCATAGCCGAACATTTCGGCCAGGGGCACATAGCAGCGGATCAGCTGGGATCCGTTCACATTGTCCATGCCCTCGATGCGGCCCCGGCGGCTGTTCACGTCGCCAATCACATCCCCCATGTATTCTTCGGGGGTGGTGATCTCCACCCGCATCACCGGCTCTAAGATGATACAGCCGGCCTTCTGCATGGCTTCCTTGAAAGCCAGGGATCCGGCAATCTTAAAGGCCATTTCCGAGGAGTCCACTTCGTGATAGGAGCCGTCGAAGACCGTGGCCTTCACCCCCAGCACCGGGTATCCGCCCAGTATGCCGGCCTTGGTGGCTTCTTCGATACCGGCGCCCACCGCAGGAATATATTCCTTGGGGATCACGCCGCCCACCACCTCGGAGTTAAACTCAAAGGTATGTTCCGCATTGGCATCCATGGGCTCAAAACGAACCTTACAGTGGCCGTACTGACCCCGGCCGCCGGACTGCTTGGCATACTTGGAGTCCACCTCCACGGTTTTGGTGAAGCCTTCCTTGTAGGCCACCTGAGGGGCGCCCACGTTGGCTTCCACCTTGAACTCCCGCAGCAGACGGTCCACAATGATTTCCAGGTGCAGCTCGCCCATACCGGCAATAACCGTCTGGCCCGTTTCCTTGTTGGTGGATACCCGGAAGGTAGGATCTTCCTCCGCCAGCTTGGCGAGGGCTTCTCCCATCTTGTCCTGGCCCGCCTTGGTCTTGGGTTCGATGGCTACGTCGATAACCGGTTCCGGGAACTCCATGGATTCCAGAATCACGGGATGCTGCTCGTCGCAGAGGGTATCCCCGGTGGTGGTGTTTTTAAGGCCCACCATGGCGGCGATATCCCCGGCATAGACCTTATCGATCTCCTGCCGCTTGTTGGCGTGCATCTGCAGGATGCGGCCCACCCGCTCCTTCTTGCCCTTGGTGGAATTGTACACATAAGAGCCGGAATTCAAAGTGCCGGAATATACCCGGAAATAGGCCAGCTTGCC
>CACZSB010000075.1 GCA_902783765.1 uncultured Lachnospiraceae bacterium | reverse complement strand
TCCGGCTTCATTTCCCGGATAATGGCGGAAATGGCCTGGGTATAGGGCTCCGTCATATAATCCTTCAGGAAGGGATGATCCACCAGCACCACCCGGTCAGCCCCGTACTGGGCCAGGATATCCGCCTGATCAGCGATCTCGTGGCCTAAAAGCATGGCCGTGACTTCCGTCTTTAAATCCGCTGCCAGATCCCTGGCCTTGCCCAAAAGCTCCAGGGCAATGCCGTCCACCTTATTATCTACCTGCTGGGCAAATACATATACGCCCTTATATTCTTCTAAAGCCATAATGATCTCCCCCTCAGATAATGAATTTTTCTTTCAGTTTTCCCAGAATGTACTCGGCGCCTTCCCGGCCGTCCTCCGCCACATGCTGGGTGCCGGCTCCCTTGCGAACCTTGTCCGAGGCCTTGGCAATCTTGGTGGGAGAGCCCGCCAGGCCCAGGTCGGAATCCAGGGTGTCCTTTAACGCCGGGCGGCCCCATACAGTGACCTCTGATTTAAAGGCGTCAAAAATGCCGCCGGGGGTCATATAACGGGGCTCGTTTAGCTCCGAAAGGGCAGTGAGCAGACAGGGCATTTTCACCTTCAGCACATGGTGTCTGTCGTCGAAAAGCCGCTCCGCAATCACATGACCCTCCTCAATTTTCAGATTCTGGGTGTAGCTTACCAGGGGCAATCCCAGATGAACGGAGAGCTGAGGCCCCACCTGGGCGGTATCTCCGTCAATGGCCTGACGGCCGGTGATAATCAAATCGTATTCCAGGTTCCGGATGGCGCCCGCCAGGGTCTGGGAGGTGGCCCAGGTATCGGCGCCCCCTAACACCCGGTCGGTGACCAGCACCGCCTTGTCCGCCCCCATGGCCAGGGCTTCCCGGAGGATGGCATCCGCCTTGGGCAGGCCCATGGTAATCACGGTGACCTCGGCACCGTACTGATCCTTCAGCCGCAGGGCAGCCTCCAGACCGGCTTTGTCGTCGGGATTCATGATGGCCAGCATGGCGCTGCGGTCCAGGGTTCCGTCCGCATTGAATTTTACGCCCCCGGCGGTATCCGGTACTTGCTTGATGCAAACAATGATTTTCATATTTCTAACTCCTTGTCATTTCAGCAGATTATGGGAGATGACCATCTTCTGGACCTCCGAGGTGCCCTCGTAAATCTCCGTGATCTTGGCATCCCGCATCATGCGTTCCACATCATATTCCCGAATATAGCCGTAGCCCCCTAACAGCTGCACCGCTCGGTTGGTCACATAGGAAGCGGTTTCCGCCGCATAGAGCTTGGCCATGGAAGAGCAGGTGCCGTCGTTCTTGGGATCCGCATCATGCTCCCAGGCAGATTTATAAACCAGCAGCCGGGCCGCCTCGGTACGGGTGGCCATATCCGCCAGGGTAAACTGGGTATTCTGGAAGCGGTCCAGGGTCTTGCCGAATTGCTTGCGGGTCTTCACATAGGCGGCGGAGGATTCCAGGGCCCCGGCGGCCAGTCCCAGGGCCTGGGCGGCAATACCCACCCGGCCTCCGTTTAAGGTGTTCAGGGCAATGGAATAGCCCTGCCCTTCCTTGCCCAGAAGGTTCTCTGCGGGAATGCGGCAGTCCGTAAAGACCAGCTCGTAGGTGGCGCTGCCCCGGATACCCATTTTCTTTTCCTTGGTGCCGAAGCTGAAGCCCGGGGTACCCTTTTCCACAATAAAAGCGGAGATGCCTTTATTGCCCAGGGCCTTGTTGGTCATGGCAAAAATCACGTAAGTATCCGCATAATAACCGTTGGTGATGAAGACCTTGGAACCGTTTAATACGTATTCATCCCCTTCTTTCACAGCCTTAGTGGCCTGGCCGGATGCATCGGTACCGGCCCCGGGCTCCGTCAAGCCGAAGGCTCCTAACTTTTCTCCCTTGGCTAAAGGCGTCAAATACTTTTTCTTTTGCTCCTCTGTGCCGAAATGTAAAATAGGCATTTCACACAGAGAGGTGTGGGCGGATACGATGACCCCGGTGGTGCCGCAGACCTTGGAAAGCTCCTCCACGCAGAGGGCATAGGTCAGATAGTCGCAGCCCTGACCGCCGTATTCCTTGGGGATGGGAATGCCAAGAAAGCCTAAACGGCCCATTTTCTCAACGGTTTCCAGGGGGAAACGCTCCTCCTCATCCACTTCCTGGGCCAGGGGTTTCACCTCTTTTTCCGCAAAACTGCGAAAAAGCTCCCGGGCCAGAAGATGTTCCTGACTGAGATTAAAATCCATGTTTGCCTCCAATAGTTTGTTAAAAAACTAACGTCTCTGATGGTTATATCCTATATGCTACGCTCGAAGCTGTCAACACCTT
>CACZSB010000074.1 GCA_902783765.1 uncultured Lachnospiraceae bacterium | reverse complement strand
TGGAGATCCATCATTATTACGGAGGGGATTTAGCCGGCATTATCCAGAAACTGGATTATTTACAGAATCTGGGGGTTGAGGTGCTGTATCTGAATCCTATATTTACGGCGCCTTCCAATCATAAATACAATACTGTGGATTATGAACATGTGGATCCCCATTTAGGCCCGGTTTCTGCTTCCCTTGAACCATTAAGCAACTGTTGGTCTAAAATGGATTCTGAGGCAGATTTGAGCCCTTCTGACGCCATGCTGGCAGAGCTGATCCGCCAGGCCCATGAAAGAAATATCCGTGTGGTACTGGATGGGGTATTTAACCATGTGAGCAGCCAACATCCATGGAATCAGGGAGGGCCGAATTCGGAAAGATATAATGATTATTTCCGGCGGAATCCGCAGGGAGAAATCGAATGCTGGTGGGGGAATCACAATTTGCTGAAACTGAATGTGGACGGCGCCCCCTCTTTGAAGGAATATTTGCTTTCTATTGCTGAAAAATGGATTACGGCTCCCTTCCATGCGGACGGCTGGCGGCTGGATGTGGCGGCGGACCTGGGCCACAGTCCGGAAGCCAATCACGCTTTTTGGCAGGATTTCCGTCGACGGGTCAAAAAAGCCAACCCCCAGGCCATGATTTTGGCGGAGCATTATGGGGACCCTTCTCCCTGGCTTCAGGGCGATCAATGGGATAGTGTCATGAATTATGATGCCTTTATGGATCCGGTGAGCGGTTTTTTTACCGGCTTGGAGAAGCACGGAGATGAATATCGTCCCTGGCTGGAAGGGGCAGGAGATGAATTTTGCCGGATCATGCAAAATACCATGGCCCGATTTCCCCGGCCGGCCCTGGAGACTGCCATGAATCAGCTGGATAACCATGATCACTCCCGCTTTTTGACCCGGACCAATCATCTGGTGGGTCGTCTGGGAGAATTGGCGCCCGAGGATGCGGAAACCAATGTGGACCCCTCTTTGCTGCGGGCTGCTGCTTTATTACAAATGTGCTGGCCCGGAGCCCCCGGTCTTTATTACGGAGATGAAGCAGGTCTTTGCGGTTTTACGGATCCCGATAATCGCCGCACCTTCCCCTGGGGCCGGGAGGATGGGAGCCTGCTTGATTATTACCAAGGGATTATACGGCTTAGAAAGCGTCATTCGGCCCTGAAAAGAGGCTCCCTACGGATTCTCCGGGGAGAGCCTGGTCTTTTGGTTTTCGGGCGTCTTGACCAAAAGGAAAGATTGCTGATCATTATCAATCAAAGTTTAGAGGAAAAAGAACTCTGCCTGGATATCCGAAGTCTGGACGGCTTGGGGGCGGCAAAGCTGCGTCGTCTGGTTCAGAGCGATAAAGAAAGTTACAATATGGGCTGGCTGGATATCATAGCTGAGGAAGATACACTACAGCTTTGTTTACAACCCAGAGAATGCTCACTATGGGCCTTAATTTCGTGAAGTACGAAGGAGAATCTGTATGAATCAGATATATGAAAATATCAAAGCCTTGGCCGAAAAGGATCTGCCCTATATAAAGGAATTGCGCCGGGAATTCCATCGGCATCCGGAAATCGGTTCCGAGGAACACTGGACCGCTGCCCGGATAGAAGAGGAGCTGGATAAAATATCGCTGCCCCATTATCGGCTTGCGGGGACAGGGATTGTGGCCCGGCTTAAAGGGGAAGGCTCCGGGGAAGCGCGCTTAACGGAACAGGGCCTCCCCCGCTGTATGGCCCTCCGGGCGGATATCGACGGTCTGCCTCTCCAGGAAATGAATGAAAGCCCTTACAAAAGTGAGATTCCCGGCCATATGCATGCCTGCGGCCACGACGTTCATACGGCCTCCCTTATTGGGGCAGCTCGCATTTTGCAACAATGCCGAAAGGACTTTTGCGGGGATATTTTATTTATATTTCAGCCGGGAGAGGAAAACGGCTACGGAGGCCGTTTAATGGTGGAGGAAGGCGCCGTAAAAGGAGCCACCCGCTGTTTCGGCTTTCATATTGCTCCGGAGCTTAAACTGGGAACCCTGGCGCTGATACCCGGTCCCAATAATGCCTGCTGTGACTGGTTTTGTTTCAAACTGACAGGCACAGCCTCCCATGCGGCTTATCCCCATCAGGGGGCGGATGCCCTGTATGCGGCGGCTCAGATTGTGGTGGCAGCCCAGTCCCTGGTGACCCGTCTCAATAATCCCCAGGAGCCTTTGCTTCTTACCTTCGGAAAGCTGGAAGCGGGCGTGGCCTATAATATTGTGGCGGAACAGGCGGTGCTGGAGGGAACCCTACGCAGCTTGAATCCTGCCATGCGGGCTGTCATTCACGAAAAGCTGGAAAAGCTGGCCCGGGATACCGCTGCCCTGTATGGATGCAGCGTGGGCTTTCAGTGGGAAGTCAACGGCCAGATGCTGGTCAATACGCCTGAGTCGGTGGAAGAGGCTTGGGCAGTGGCTTCGTCCTTATTTGGGCCCACCTGTTTGGTGGACAGAAAGCCGGCTTTGATAGGGGATGATATGTCTGATTTTATCAATGCGGCCAGCGGATCATATGCCTTTATCGGGACCCAAAACCCCCAAAGGCCTGAAACCGCC
Organism: uncultured Lachnospiraceae bacterium; assembly: GCA_902783765.1. Classification (GTDB taxonomy): domain Bacteria; phylum Bacillota; class Clostridia; order Lachnospirales; family Lachnospiraceae; genus UBA6987. The sequence goes on along the minus strand of CACZSB010000074.1, from coordinate 2,119 downwards.
CTGCCCCTCCATCATGTTTGTCTGGATGTGGACGAAGATATTTTTACCCTCTCCGTGCCTTTAAGCGCAGCCTATGCCCTGGCCTATATGCGGGGGGAAGTGCAGAGAATATAACAAAAGGGGCGGCTGAACCGCCCCTTCGCTTTATGAAGCTTATTTAATCTTTCTGGCCTCAATATAGTAGCGTTTATCCTGGGCATGGCCCATGGAGAAGGTCTTCCGGGGCAGCACCCCATCGGCCATCACCGTTTTGAATAACTGCTCCTTGCCCATGGCCGGCAGGAAAAAACCTAAAGCCCCGGGCTGGGCCGCCAGACGGCGCACCGTGTCATCCCCATGAATATAATCAATTTCAAAGGGATGATCCTTTTTAAAGGCATCAAGGAAATTTTGCAGACTGCCCACCTCCAGCTGTACCGCAGGATGGGGAATGGTAATGGCCCCGCTGGTATCGCCGTAGCAATAACGGATCACGTGACCTTCTCCCACGCCCTCCTGGGCGCCGGGGTAGTATGCCTTTAAGCCCTCCAGTACTGCCTGGGGCTCCACTCCGAAAAGCACCCGGTGAATGGGCTCGAATACCAGGGCGTCATCATGATTGTTCACCAGCTCCACCAGGGCATAGCGGGCGGGGGATTCATAGGCTTTTTCTCCCAGCTTTTCCTTCAGGTCTTCAAAGCAGCGTTTGGCAGTGGCCAGGGAATGATTCCCGTCACCCATGGCATAAAGCAGAGGCGCCGCATCCTTCAGGCCGTATTTGGCTTCCTGAACCGCCGGAGCTGCCAAATCCTGTAAGGCCTTGGCCACGGCAGCCTTCTGGGTCTCGTTCAAAAGCCAGCCCTTGATATGGCCCCCGTTCATCATCAATTCAAAATCGTATACCGGCTTCATGGCCGCGGTATCTGCCGTGAGAGGCTCGATAACCGTCTTTTCCGGATTGTCGATTAAAACCATGATATGGGGCAGTTCAATGGGAGCGTCCTTGCGAACCTTCACCCGAGGGGGAATACGGTCTAAAACCGTGCCCTCCGTAGCCCGGATGAGGGCCCCGCTGCCGGGGGTAAAGTCATAGCAGTCCAGATCCACCTTTCCAATCAGACCATGGCGGATACTGCCGTCGGACTGGGAGCGTTCAATGTAGATTAATGCGTCGGGATGGGTCTCAAAAATATCCTTTTTCAGATATTCCTCCATGGTGCGGTTGATGGCAGCAATCTGATCCTCCACATCCGCATCATTTAAATGAGCCTCCGGCAATATCAACCGCCGGGCGGAGGGAGCATCCCCCACAATATTTTCCACCTCTTCCCAATACTCCGGCTCGGAGGTGAACTGGTCGCAGGCCACCACCGCCCATTTGGTCATATCCGCTTCCTTGGGCAGGAGAATATCGGCAGGAGAGAAGCCTAAGGTTTCAAATGCGTTGTTCATAATGTAATCCTCGCAAGAAATGTGTCATCCTGAGCGTCAGCGAAGAATCCCATCAGGCGGGAATCAGTCGCCCTCACCCGGCCCTTCGGGCCACCCTCTCCCTCGCCAGGGAGAGGGCAAAACAAATTATTACTTAAAAAAATCCTTGACAATCGTTACCAGCTCTTCCCCGATGCGCTTGGTGGCTTCCTTGGTGCCGGCGCCGATATGGGGGGTTACGCTCACATTAGGATGGCTGTACAGCGCCGCATTGGTGGCAGGCTCATCCGCAAACACGTCCAGACCGGCGGCCCGCACCTTGCCGCTCTCCAATGCGGCCAGCAGAGCCGCTTCATCCACATTGGTGCCCCGGGAGGTGTTTACGATTACCACGCCGTCCTTCATCTTGGCAATATTTTCCGCACTGATAAGGGCGCCGCCGTCCACCGCAGGCGCATGAACGGAAATGAAATCCGCCTGGGCCAACAGCTCGTCCATCTCCACATAAGGAATGCCCAGCTGTTCTTCAATGCCGGGAATGTGGAAGATATCAAAGGCAATGACCTTCATGCCGATGCCCTTGGCCATGACGCCCAGGTGCTGGCCAATGCGGCCGAAGCCAACGATGCCCAGGGTCTTGCCCTGAATCTCGATGCCCTTGCTGTAGGCCTTCTTTTCCCACTTGCCTTCCCGCATGGTATGACCGGCG
>CACZSB010000073.1 GCA_902783765.1 uncultured Lachnospiraceae bacterium | reverse complement strand
CCCTGCTGCCCATGATTGGGGAGCTGATGGAAAAAACCGGTCTGGAGGGGGCCGCCCTGGAGGGCATCGCCCTGTCTGTGGGTCCGGGTTCCTTCACGGGGCTGCGCATTGGTGCCGCCACCGCCAAGGGCCTGGCCACTGCCTGGCATAAACCGGTGGCGGCGGTATCCACCCTGGGGGCCATGGCTTATCAAATGACCGCCTGCCGCTATCCGATTTGCCCTATTATGGACGCCCGGCGGCAAGAAGTGTATACGGCCCTGTATGATTTTGATGAAAGGGGCCGTTTCCGCCAGCGGATGGCGCCGGAGGCCATGGCGATACAAACGCTGCTGGACCGGCTGGCGAAGCAGGAGGCCGTATTGTTTACGGGGGACGGTCTGCCGGTGTTTCAGGAGATAATTCGCCAGCGTATGGGCGAGAAGGCCCATTTTGCTCCGCCCCATACGGCCCGGCAGCGGGCAGCGGCGGTGGGGGCCCTGGGCCTTGAATTATTCCGCCGGGGGGAGACCCTTTCGGCGGAGCAGGTGGCCCCCTTATATCTGCGGCCTTCCCAGGCGGAGCGGGTGCGCCAGGAGCGCCTGAAGGAGGAAAAAGCATGAGTCAAACCATGGAAATACGTCCCGCCCGGGTAGAAGATTCAGAAGCTATTTTGGCCCTGGAACGGGAAAGCTTTACGGATCCCTGGTCTCGGGAAGGCCTGATTTCCTCCCTGGCTTCCCCCCTGTATTACTGCCGGGTGGCGACGGAGCAGGGGCGGATCAGCGCCTATCTGATTGCCCAGCTGGTGGCGGGAGAAGGGGAGCTTTTGCGGATTGCCGTGGGCCCCGGAGAACGGGCTCGGGGCACGGGCCGGGCCCTGGTGGAACAGATGCTGCGGGAAAATCCCGGTATCCGTCCCTGGCGGCTGGATGTGCGGGAGAGCAATCACGGCGCCCGGAAATTGTATGAATCCCTGGGCTTTAAACCCATGATCCGCCGGCGGAATTATTACGAAAAACCTGGGGAAGACGGGATCATGATGATCCTAGAATGAAGAAATACCGGGATTGAACCATTATTGCCACTAAGCCCGGTGGATTGACAATACTTTTCGAATCCCTTAGGCCGGGATGAGAAAAGTTTTCGTCAGATCCGCGGGCGGATCCATAAAGGATATCATTATGCTTGATGTTTGTTTGGCCGGCACCGGGGGCATGATGCCCCTGACCTACCGGCATCTGACCTGCCTGCTGCTGCGGCATGAGGGCTCCCAGCTTCTCATCGACTGCGGCGAGGGCACCCAAATCGCTTTGAGAAAACGGGGCTGGAGCTTCAACCCCATTGATTATATTTTGTTTACTCACTTCCATGCGGACCACATCAGCGGCCTCATCGGATTGCTGTTATCCATCGGCAATTCCGAGCGGAAGGAGCCGGTGACCCTGGTGGGCCCCCGGGGGCTGAAACAGGTGGTGGAAAGCCTGCGGATCATCGCCCCGGAGCTGCCCTTTGAATTGGAATTTATGGAATTGTCGGGGGTGAATCAGGAATCCCTCCGGCTGGGGGCTTTTGAAATCACCGCCTTTAAAGCCCGGCACCGAATCCCCTGCTTCGGCTATACGGTGGATATTTCCCGGAAGGGTCGTTTTCAGGTGGAGCAGGCCCAGGCCCTGGGGCTGCCGGTGCAGCTGTGGAATCCTCTTCAAAAGGGAAATACCGTGGAGTTTGAAGGGGAAACCTATTATCCGGAGATGGTGATGGGCCCGCCCCGGAAGGGCCTGCGGGTGAGCTACTGCACCGATTCCCGGCCCACGGACAATATTGTGGAAGGGGCCCGGGGGGCGGATTTGTTTATCTGCGAGGGCATGTACGGGGAGAGGGGCTCGGAGCAGCGGGCGGCGGAGCATAAGCATATGAATTTCGCCGAGGCGGCTTCCCTGGCCCGGGCGGCCGCAGTGAAAGAGCTCTGGCTGACCCACTTTTCCCCTGCCATGAACCACCCGGAGGAGTTCGCAGAGGTGGCTCGGGAGATTTTTCCCAACACGGTGGTGGGCAAGGACGGCCTGAGCAAAATCCTGAAATTTGAAGAAGAGTAATCTTGCCCTCTCCCGGAGGCGGGAGAGGGTGTCGCGGCGAAGCCGTGACGGGTGAGGGCAACTTGAGGAAAACTATGAACATTTTAGCCATCGAAAGCTCCTGTGACGAAACCGCCGCCGCCGTGGTGGCGGACGGCCGTCATGTGTTAAGCAATATCATATCCTCCCAGATACCCCTCCACACCCTTTACGGCGGGGTGGTGCCGGAAATAGCTTCCCGGGCCCATATCGAGGCCATTGATCCCGTGGTGCAGGAAGCCCTTCAGCGGGCGGGCCTGAGCCTGCAGGATGTGGACGCCGTGGCGGTTACCTACGGCCCCGGCCTGGTGGGCGCTCTTTTGGTGGGAGTGGCCTACGGCAAGGCGCTGGCCTTCGGGGCGGGGAAGCCCCTTTTGGGTGTCAATCACATAGAAGGCCATGTGTCCGCCGCCTTTTTGGAGCATCCCGAGCTGGAACCGCCTTTTCTGTGCCTGATTGTATCCGGGGGCCATACCAATTTGGCTTTTTTAGAGGATTACGGCCGCTTTCGCATTATCGGCTCCACCCGGGACGATGCGGCGGGGGAGGCCTTCGATAAGGTGGCCCGGGCCATTGGGCTGGGTTATCCCGGAGGGCCGAAAATAGAAAAGGCTGCCCGGGAGGGAAATCCCGAAGCCATTCATTTTCCCCGGGGCAAGGTGGAGGAAGCCCCCTACGATTTCACCTTCAGCGGCATGAAATCTGCCGTGCTCAATTATCTGAATCATGCGGAGATGACCGGAGAAAGTGTGTCTCAGGCGGATGTGGCCGCTTCTTTTCAGGCGGCGGTGATCGATGTTTTGACGGAGCGGGCCGGATTGGCTTTGCGGGAGTTTAAGCAGGATAAGCTGGTGCTGGCAGGAGGCGTGGCTGCCAACGGTGCCCTGCGGGAGGCCTTGGACCGATGCTGTCGGGCGGCCGGGGCGAGTTTGTATGCCCCTTCCCCTCTATTGTGTACGGATAACGCCGCCATGATCGGGGCTGCCGCTTATTATCGTTACCAAAAGGGAGAGCGGGCCGGCTGGGACTTAAATGCCGTGCCCTATCTGGAATTATAGGCGCAGGGTAGGATCCCATCCCTAAGGCAATATTATGACAAAAACAACGCACAAAATAATAATCTACCTCATGGCAGGGATTTTCCTTTTATCCCTCATCCCCCTGTACCTTCTGGCCTTTTATGCTCATCCCAGTGTGGATGATTATTATTACGGGGCGGAAACCGCCCGGCTATGGCAGTCCGGGGGCGGTCTGGGGGGTGTTTTGGGCCTG
>CACZSB010000072.1 GCA_902783765.1 uncultured Lachnospiraceae bacterium | reverse complement strand
GGATATGCCCATCACCCGGGGCCTGGACAGCATTGTGAATCAGGGGGCGGAGCCCCGGGAGGCCGTGCGGGCCCTGATGGAGCGGGCGCCTCGCCGGGAAGACGAGGACTAAGGTGCAGAGGCTGCTATGCAATTATATTCAGCTGTGGTCCCGGCGACTTTTCTGGAACGGCCCAATCGATTTGTGGCCCGGGTCAGGCTGGGAGAAGGGGAAGAGATTGTCCATGTGAAGAACACCGGGCGCTGCAGGGAGCTTTTGCGCCCCGGCGCCCGGGTCTATTTGGCGGAGGGATCGGGGGAAAAGCGCCGGACCCGCTACGATTTGGTGGCGGTGGAAAAGGAGCGGCCGGGCCAGCCGCCTCTGCTGGTAAATATGGATTCCCAGGCTCCGAATCAGGTGGCCGGGGAATGGCTGCAGCAGGGCGGCCCCCTGGGGGAGGGGCAGCTGTTGATTCCTATGGCTCTTTCAGATCCTGGCGGGGTAATAATCCGGCCGGAGAGCCGTTTTGGAAGCTCCCGCTTTGACTTTTATTTTGAGGCGGGCCAGCGCCGGGCCTATATGGAGGTGAAGGGCTGCACCCTGGAAAATGAGGGTCATGCTTGCTTTCCCGATGCCCCCACGGAGCGGGGGAGAAAGCACATTTTGGAGCTGATCCAGGCTCGGCAGGCAGGCTATGAGGCCTACATATTATTCGTGATCCAGATGGAGGGCATGAAGCGCTTTTCTCCCAACGATGCCACGGATCCCGCCTTTGGAGCGGCCCTTCGGGAAGCCGCCGCCGCCGGGGTTGAGGTTTTAGCCCTGGAATGCACCGTCACCCCGGAAAGCTTGACGATAAGCAAGCCTGTGAGGGTGGAGATGTGAGGGGGAATATAGCAAATTTGTCAATCCTCAAAGGCCTATTGACAGTGTCAATCCCGTGTAATAACAGGGGAAATGCTTATAAATAAGGAGAGACTCAAATGAAAACAATCGATACCAGGGGACTTTGTAATATTGGTCCGGTGCCCGGGAGTGGCGACGAGTGGTATTACGATATTGATCACCCCCAGGGGGATCTTTATGAGGCGGAGGAGCTCTTTCGGCAGGGGCAGGTTATAAAGGGAAGGAAGCTCTGCCTGGTTCATTATCCAGACGGAGAGGTGTTCTTCCCTGTTCCGGAGATGGAGGGCCATTATTGCGAAAGGCCCGTATTCTTCGAAAATGCCATTTATATTCTCGATGTGGATTTTCCGGGAAATTTGATCAGGATCATGCGTTTTTGCTGCACTACGCATGAGCTGAGTACCCATGCGGAGCTGCCTCTTTCCATCGTAAAAGATTGTTATAATCTGCAGCTTCATATCACACCCCTTACACTCAGCAGACAGTGCGGGAATGAGTTTGAGATCCTATGGCCGGAAAGGATAAGCTTTTCCATGGGAAATCACGATAGTTTTTATCTGCGGGAGAGAGATAAACTCTACTTCAGCAGATGGTATGAAGAGGGAGAGGGAGAGAATTATAAGTATTGGGAGGAGACCGTGGTCAGAAGCCTTAAGGGGGATGTGATGGAAATCCTTCCCGGTGATGTGATGCAAATGCCAAACGGAGAGTTTTGGCATTTAAAGTAACGCTTTATTCCTGTGGAACAAAAGCCCCTAATTTGATACAATAGGAATCGTCAGGAGGAGAGATTATGAAGGACTTTTTATCATTAGCCAAGGAACGATATTCCTGCCGGAAATTAAGAGGCGGCCCCATCCCCCGGGATATGCTGGAAAAGATCCTGGAGGCCGGGCTTTGCGCCCCCACCGCCCACAATAATCAGCCCTTTAAAATCTGGGTGCTGGAGGGCCCGGAGGCCCTGGCCGCCGTGAAAGCCGCCGCCCCCTTCCCCTTTGTGGAGGCGGTGGACTGTGTGCTGGCGGTGGGGACGAATCCTGCCACCGCCTGGGTGCGGCCCTTTGACGGCAAAAACTTTGCGGATGTGGACGGGGCCATTGTGGTCACCCAAATGATGCTGGCCCTAAAGGATCTGGGCCTGGACAGTACCTGGGTAGGGCATTTTGAGGCTGACAAGCTGAAGGCGGCCTTGCCGGAAATGATCCCCTATAACCTGATCGCCCTGCTGCCTCTGGGTTGGGCCACTGAGGAGGCCAAGCCCTCCCGGCTCCATGAGGACAGAAAGCCCAGGGAAGAAATGGTTTCTTATCTGTAATCGAAGGGAGAGAAGATATCCATGAAGAAAGTGCCCTATTTGATCGTGGTGGATATGCAGAAGGATTTTGTGGACGGGGCCCTGGGAAGCCCACAGGCCCAGGCCATGGTGCCCGCTGCGGTGGAAAAAATCCGGGATTTCAAGGGGAAAATCATATTTACCCGGGATACCCATCATGAGGATTATCTGAGCACCCAGGAGGGCAAGTACCTGCCGGTGCCCCATTGTATAAAGGGAACGGAGGGATGGGAGATTATCCCGGAATTAAGGGTCTTTTCGGAAGGGGAAAGAGCCCGGATCGTCAACAAGCCCTCCTTCGGCTCCACGGTGCTTTCCGCCCTGCTCACGGAGGAGCGGGAGGAGATCGAAAGCCTTGAGCTGATAGGCCTGTGCACGGATATCTGCGTGGTCTCCAATGCGTTGCTGATCAAGGCGGCTTTGCCGGAGCTGCCCCTTCGTGTAGACAGCCGCTGCTGCGCCGGGGTCACGCCGGAAAAGCACGAGGCCGCCCTGGAAACCATGAGAAGCTGCCAGATCGAGGTGTTATAACATGAAAAACATTTACGACGCACGGAACATTTCCATGATGATGGATCTGTACGAACTGACCATGGCCAATGGCTATTTTCTGGAGGAGCACGAGAAGAGGAAAGTGGCCTTTGATGTGTTCTACCGCCGGAACCCGGATG
>CACZSB010000071.1 GCA_902783765.1 uncultured Lachnospiraceae bacterium | reverse complement strand
TTGGCGTTGGTGGAATCCGTGATGGCGGCTTTCCGCAGATTTCTCTCGCGCTTGGTCGACTTCTTTGTTAAAATGTGGCTCTTGTAAGCCTTCATTCTTTTCAGCTGGCCGGTACCGGTCTTGCGAAAGCGCTTGGCAGCCGCTCTCTTGGTTTTCATTTTCGGCATTTTAAGATTCCTCCTATGGCTTGATCTGCTTTTTTTCACTTAGAATGACAATCAGGCTGCGGCCTTCCATTTTGGATGGCTTGTCCACCACCGCAATGTCACTGAGCTGCTCCACGAAATTGTCCAAAACCTTTCGGGTCTCGTTCATGTGGCTCATTTCCCGGCCCCGGAAACGGAGGGTCACTTTGACCTTATTGCCCTTTTCCAGGAAGCGACGGGCGGCGGAAGCCTTGGTCTTTAAGTCATTTTCTTCGATATTGGGCGACAGGCGCACCTCTTTGAGTTCAATGGTCTTCTGCTTTTTTCTGGCGTCCTTTTCCTTACGGGACTGCTCATAGCGGAACTTGCTGTAATCGATAATCTTGGCTACCGGAGGCTTGGCCTGGGGCGCAATAAGCACCAGATCCATCTCTTCCTGTTCTGCCAGCCGCAGCGCTTCTGCCAGGCTCAGGATCCCTACCTGCTCTCCGTGGCTGCCGATAACGCGCAATTCTTTTTCCCTGATCTGATCATTGATCAATAATTCGAGTGCGATGGTAAACCTCCCTGCATATCGCATAAAAAAAGCGGACGCATGCGTCCACTCCCGGGGCCTTCGGCCCTGATGAGAACCCTTTGCGCCAGGCGCTGGGGCGAGAGTGAAACTCTGCTTTTACTTTAAATTGCTCCGCCACTATAGCACGGCCCCCGGGCCTTGTCAACCACTCTTTTAAAAATTTGGAAAGGAAGCCCTATGAACATCGAAAAATATCTATTTTGGGAAATCGTGATGGTGCTGATGCTGCTGATACCGGCAGCCCGGGAGGATGTGCGCCGGCGGCGGCTGCCCCCTCTTATCAGCTGGCTCCTGGCTCTGGCCAGTCTGCCCCGGGTGCTTTGGACTCCCCGGGCCTGGCTTATGAGCCTGGGCTTGGCCTTTTTTTGCAGCCTGCTGCTTCTCTTTTTAGCCTGGGGCCTGGGAAATCTGTTAAAGGGCCGGGTCTTAGGAGGGGGCGATATAAAGCTGCTTTTTTGCCTGCAGCTTCATTTTTCTCCCCGCCGCTGCTTGCTCTTCTGGGTCCTTTTTGCCCTTTTGGCCCTGGCCACGGCCCTGGCGGATAGACGGCGGGAAATCCCCCTGGGCCCCGCCATACTGGGAGCCGCCCTGGGTGCCTTTTTATTCTGATGCTTCCACCGGTTCCGTCAGGGCCTTATCCACGTACAGGATCCCCTGAAGATGATCATACTCATGGCAGATACAGCGGGCCAGCAGGCCCTCTGCCTCCAGGGTAAAGGGTTCCATTTCCTCATTCAGGGCCCGGACCTTCAGTCTTTCCGGTCTCGGCACCGGGGCCATTTTTCCGGGGATACTCAGACAGCCTTCATTGTCCGTTACCTCCCCTTCTGTTTCCAGGATCTCCGGATTGATAAAAACCAGGGGCTGGCTTTCTCCATCCGGCATAATATCCACCACAAAGATCCGCTTCAGGATCCCCACCTGGGGTGCCGCCAGTCCGGCCCCCTGCTCCGCATACATGGTTTCAAACATGTCCCGGATCAGCTGACGGGTCCGATTGTTCATCTCCTTCAAAGGTTTGGATTCCTTTCGCAGGAGCTCATCTCCTATTTCTCTCACGGTTCTGATTCCCATGGTCTCATCTCCTTCTCAATAAATATCCGTTTGGATCCTGCTTCCGCCCCGCTGACGGGCCAGTTGCTGGATCTGCAACAGGCGATCTCTGCGGGGACTTTTAATATAAATCATTTGCCGGAAAATATCCTGTATCTTGCTTCTGAAATGGGGCGTAGGTCCCAGAATGCCCGGGCTCTCCTCCCCCCAGGCTTCCCGAATCTGGGCTGCCAGCTGCTGGCTGAAGGCGGCATTTTCCCCTTCCTCCGTTCCGCTGACCATAATGGTCAATAGTCCCCAGACCGGGGGATAGCGAAGCAGTTCCCGCCGGGTGATTTCCTCCCGGAAAAAGCCCTCGTAATCCTGCCGGGCCGCCCACTGAATGGCATAATGCTCCGGGGTATAGCTTTGGATAACCACCTCCCCGGGCAGCTCGCTGCGGCCTGCCCGGCCCGCAGCCTGGGTCAGCAGGGAAAAGGTTTCCTCCGCCGCCCGGTGATCTGCGTGATATAAGGACAGATCCGCCGCCAGAATCCCCACCAGGGAGACCCGGGGAAAGTCGTGGCCCTTCACAATCATTTGCGTCCCCACCAGGATATCTGCTCCCTGATGGGAAAAAACGGACAGAAGCTTGCTGTGCCCCTCCTTGCCCCGGGCGGTATCCGCATCCATTCGCAGCACCCGGGCGCCGGGAAACTCCTTCTGAATGATACTTTCCACCTTTTGGGTCCCGCTGCCAAAGGCAGCCACATAGGGCGAGCCGCAATCGGGGCAGCTTTGGGGATAGGGAAGCTCAAAGCCGCAGAAGTGGCATTTCAGCCCACCGCCTCGGTGAAAAGTCAGGCTCACGTCGCAATGGGGACAGCGAAAGACCTTGCCGCAGCTGCGGCAGCTGACAAAGCCTGCATAGCCCCGCCGATTCAGGAAAAGCATAATCTGCTCCTGGTGTTCCAGACGCGCCTGTATCTTTTCCTTCAGCAGGCCGCTGAAAATGCTTTTATTGCCGGCTCGCAGCTCCTCCCGAAGGTCCACCACGGATACCCTCGGCAGCAGACTGTCCGGCACCGCCCGACGGCTGAGCCTGACCAATCTATACAGCCCCTGATCCGCCCGGTAATAGCTTTCCAGGGAGGGGGTGGCGCTGCCTAACAGCAGGCCCGCACCGGTCAGTTCCGCATATTTGGCCGCCACCTCCACACTGTGGTAGCGGGGGCTTTGTTCGCTGTGATAACTGCCGTCGTGCTCCTCATCGATTATAATCATCCCCAGCTGAGGCAGAGGGACAAAAAGTGCCGAGCGGGGCCCGATGACTAAATCCAGCTCGCCCCGGGCGGCCCGGGCCAGGGTCTCGCTTTTTTCCCCCTGGGACTGGCGGGAATGAATCAGGCCGATCCGATCCCCAAAGCGCTGATAAAAGCGGCGCAGATTCTGGTAGGTCAGGGAAATCTCCGGAATCAACAAAATCACCTTTTTGTTCCGGGCCTTCATCTTTTCCACCAGGTCCATATAGACCTCGGTTTTTCCGCTGCCGGTGATGCCGAATAAAAGCACCGGCCGTCGGGCCCCGGAAAGCTCTTCCAGCACCGCCTCCGATGCCCGGCGCTGCTCCGGATTCAGGGCCGGCGGCGCCTGCTGGGGCAAATCCTTCAGCATAAGGGATTCTCCCCGGCTCTTGCCCCTTTTGGCCGTCTTTTTCACCGGCAGCACGGTCATCAAAGCCTGATTCAGGGTGCAGCCGTAACGTTCCCGCATCCAAAAGGCCAGCTCCATCAGCCGGTCTTCCACTTCCACGCCCCGGGGGGAAAGTCCGGAAATGGGCAGAATCTTTTCCCGATCCAGTTGCGGTTCCCTGCCAAGACCCACCACATAGCCTGCCGTGGGCCGCCGGTTGAAAAGAATCTCCACCCGGCTTCCCAGCCGGATGCTGTCCGCCAGGTCCGCCGGTACCCGGTACTGAAAACTCCGGTCCAGAGCCGCAGCACTTTTATTTATTATGATATCCGCATATAATTCCACGGCTAAATACTTATTCCTTAAATTTCTCCGAAACCTTTATCGCCTCCAGCACCTTGTCCAGGCGCATGCTGTTGGAGCCTTTTAAAAGCACCGTATCCCCTTTCCGGGCCAGGCGAATCACCCGCTCGGCGGCCTGCTCCGGGGTGTCACAGTGGAACACCGGCCGGCGGGCCTGAACCAGCGGTTCCTCCAGGTTGCGTACCAGACTTCCCAGGGTGATGAAAAGCTCAATTTTCAGATCCCTGGCAAATTCTCCCAGCTGCCTGTGAAGCAGGGCTTCATCCTCTCCCAGCTCCAGCATATCCGCCAGCAGGGCGATGCGCCGCCCCTCCTTGGCCTTAGCCAGCACCTGCAGGGCAGCCTTCATGGAAGGAGGCCCCGCATTGTAGGAGTCGTCAATGACCTTCAGCCCTCCCAGATTCATCCGCTCCAGGCGGCGGGAAAAGCCTCCGAAACCCTCCAGGGCCCGAGCCGCCTTTTCCGGCTTGATGCCCTCTGCCCAGGCCACCGTCAAGGCCGCCAGGGCGTTCATCACATTGTGGATACCGGGAACGGACAGGGTCACAGGCACCTCCAGCTGACCGCCGGCGGGCACCCGGAAAACCGCTGTGAAGCGGACCGGGTCCTCATCCCGGATGTCCTTGGCATAAACGTCCCGTTCCGGGTGAAGCCCGTAATACAGAACCCGGCAGCTTAATTGATCCTTGTAGGGCACCAGCAGGGGTTCTTCCCCGTTTAAAATCACCGTATCCTCCGGTCCCAGACCGTCACAGATATGCATTTTTTCCCGGCAAATACCCTCCCGGCTGCCCAGCTGCTCCAAATGGGCCACCCCGATATTGGTCACCAGCGCCACCTGGGGATGCACCAAATCCACCAGTTCCAGCATTTCTCCGGGATCACTGATCCCCATTTCCATCACCGCCCGGTCCGCATTCTGATCCATGTGGCAGAGCACCACCGGGGTGCCGATCTGGCTGTTCATGTTTTTCATACTGCCGGTGACAGAGCCGCCGGCGGACAGGGCCGCCTTGGTCATTTCCCGGGTGGTGGTCTTTCCCACGCTGCCGGTGATACCGATGACCCGCCCCTTGTATAAACTGCGGAAATGCTTGCCCAAGGCCTCCAGCGCCTTTTGGGTGTCCTGCACGAAAATATGGGGCCGGGCCCCCGTCACCTTGCCCCGGCGGGCGGTAAGGGTGGCCACCGCCCCGTTTTCAAAGGCGTTTTCAATATAATCATGGCCGTCCACCCGGGCGCCGATGGTGGGCACAAACAAATCGTCTCCCAGCATATTCCGGGAATCAAAACTCACATGACGCAGCCTGATTTCCCCGTCTCCGCAGAGAAGGATTCCACCCACAATGGCCGTGACTTCCCGTACCGAAAGATCCATATCACTCCACCTTTCCCAGCTGCTTTAAGGCCCGGAGAATCTCTTCCCGGTCCGAATGGGGGTGCCGAACCCCCGCCACCAGTTCATAGTTTTCCTGACCCTTGCCGATAACGGCGATAATATCCCCCTTTTCCGCATGGGACAGGGCATAATAAATTGCCTCCCGCCGGTCGGCTATATCCACTGAGGGGGTGCCGCTGGGATCCAGGGCCTGATGGATATCCCTGAAAATGTTTTCAATGGGCTCATAATCCGGGTTCTGGGAGGAGAGGATGCAGAAATCCGCCAGCTGACCGCAGACCTCTCCCATCTCCTGCCTTCTGACCTGAGCCCGTCCTCCCTCGGCGCCGAAAATAACGGTGAGCTGCCGGGGATCATAGGTTCTGAGCATGGATAATAAGGCAGTGGCGGAAACCCCGTTATGGGCATAATCCAGCACCACGGTAAAGTCTTCGTTATAAAGCACCTCCACCCGGGCTTCCACACTGATGTTTTCTAAGGCAGCACAAATGGCCTCCCGGGGAATGCCCAGCATACGGGCGGCCCCCAGGGCCCCCAGGGCATTATAAACATTGAATGTTCCGGGCATGCCGATGAAACATTGGAAGGATTCCGCTCCGCCCAGACGGATCCCTGTGCCCAGCGCCGATCCCCGACGCAGAGCTTCCGTTTCCAGGGCGGCGTAATCCGGGCCGTGTGTCCCCGCTGCCTCCCCCAGACCAAAGCTGTGGATTTCACAGTTGGCCCGGGCCAGAAATTCTCCCACATGGGGATCATCCCGATTAAAAAGCCCCCGGGGACAGCGTCTGAATAATTTGGCCTTGTTTTCCAGATAATCCGCAAAATCCGGGTGTTCCAGACTGCCTATATGATCCGGGGAAAGATTGGTGAAGATCCCCAAATCAAAGTCTATGCCGTCGGCCCGGTGATACTTAATGCCTGTGGAGGACACCTCCATCACCAGATATTCACAGCCGTTTTCCACCATTTCCCGGGCGTAACGCTGGGTGTCGTAGGGTTCCGGGGTGGTATTGTGGGATTCCAGCTTGCGGCTGCCGGTATGGATCCCATTGGTACCGATCTGCCCTGTTTTATGGCCTGCCTGCTCCAAAATAGCCGTGAGCATGGCGGTGGTGGTGGTCTTTCCCTTGGTACCGGTGATACCGATGACCTTCAGCTGCCGGGTGGGATGTCCGAAGAAGGCAGCGGACAGCAAGGCCAGGGCGGCCCGGCCGTTTTCCACCTGAATCACGGTCACATCCCGGGCCTCCAGCTGCTCTCTACACGCCGGTGGCAGCGCCTCCCAGGGCTTTTCCACGCTGACGGCGCTGACTCCCTGGAGCACCGTCTGGGGCAGAAAGCCATGGGAATCCGTGCGAAAGCCGTTGATGGCCACAAAAATCGTCCCCGGAGCCGCCTTCCGGGAGTCAAAAACCACATCTTCAATCTCCCGTTCCAGACTGCCCCGAAGGAGCTTATAATCCATGTCCTGTAATAAGTCTTTTAGTACCATCACAACCTCTTCAGCATCCGTTTTCCCGCTTCCAATCCTCCAGCTGAGCCTGATCCATCAGGATCTGCCGGGCCTTGGTGCCCTCTTCCGCCCCTACGATGCCCGCATCCGCCAGCTGGTCCATAATCCGGGCAGCCCGGTTGAAGCCGATGCGGAACACCCGCTGCAGGTTGCCGATGGAAGCCTTTTCGCTTTTGATAATATAGGCCGCCGCCTCTAAAAAGAGTTCGTCCCGTTCCTCTGCCTCCGGGTGCTCCCGCGCAGCGGGATCATTCATCCAATCATAATTCTTTTTGGCCATTTCCTCTTCGCTGACGCTGCCCTGTTTTTTCCAGAAGTTGGTCACCGCCTCGATCTCCTCATCACTGACCCAACAGCCCTGGACCCGGACAGGTTTGGGATAGCCTGTGGGATAAAAGAGCATATCCCCCCGGCCCAGGAGCTTTTCCGCCCCCACCTGATCGATGATGGTGCGGGAGTCCACGCCGCTGGATACGGTCAGGGCAATCCGGGACTGGATATTGGCCTTGATCAGGCCGGTAATCACATTCACCGAAGGCCGCTGGGTGGCGATCACCAAATGGATCCCCGCCGCCCGGGCCAGCTGAGCCAGCCGGCAAACAGCCTGCTCCACATCTCCCTTGGCGGTCATCATCAGATCCGCAAACTCATCCACGATGATCACGATCTGGGGCAGGACCTCCTGATCCGGATATTCCTCGGGATTCTCCCGGATTTTAGCATTATAACTCTTGATATCCCGCACATTCAGATCCGCAAATTTCTTGTAGCGGCCGGTCATTTCCTTCACGGCCCCGTTTAAGGCCTCCGCCGCCTGCCTAGGATCCGTCACCACCGGGATCCGCAAGTGGGGGATCCCGTTATAATCTCCCAGCTCCACCACCTTGGGGTCGATCATGATCAGCTGTACCTCGTCGGGCTTGGCCCGGTAGAGAATACTGAGAATCAGAGAGTTGATACAGACGGATTTTCCGGAGCCCGTGGCCCCGGCGATAAGCATATGGGGCATTTTGGCCAAATCCGCCACCACCATTTTCCCGCCGATATCCTGGCCCACCGCAAAGCCCAGCTTGGAATTCATGTGCTGGAATTCCTCGGACTCAATCAGGCTCCGCAGATAAACCGTCTGGTTTTCCCGGTTGGGCACCTCGATACCCACAGCGGATTTGCCGGGGATGGGGGCTTCGATTCGGATTTCCGTGGCCGCCAAAGCCAGCTTAATATCATCTGCCAGGGCGGAGATCCGGGCCACCTTCACCCCCTGCTCGGGCCGCAGCTCATAACGAATCACCGAGGGGCCGCAGCTGATATCCGTCACGCTGACCTCCACCCCGAAATTCCGCAGGGTCTCCTCCAACAGCAGGGCTGTATGCTTCAGATCGCTTTCCTGCATGGAGGCACTGCCCCGGCCCTTTGTCAATAAATTCGTGGGGGGCAGCTTATACTCCTTCCGGGTCAGCACCGTCTCCGGCAGCTCGCCGCTCTGGCTTTTCTTTTCCGGCTGTTTGGCCATCTGCTCCCGGGGATCCGTCCAGCCCAGCTCCGGGCCGGTCATCCGGGCGGGGTCAGATAAATCCGTCTCAGGTCTTTCCGGTCTTCCGCCGTCTATCTCCGTCTCGAAAGGGGATTTCTCCGGCTGGGCGCTGATACTGATCCGAGGCTCCGTTTTCTTCGAAGGCCCCTTCTCCACCAGACCGCCCACCCGGGGGGCCGGTTTTTCCTTTTCCAGTTCTCCCAGCTCCGCCAGGGTCCGTTTTTCCGGGGCAACCCCCACTTTATGGCTTTCAATCTCTTCCAGCAGCTCGTCTAAAAGGGTCTGGGAGGGCAGAGGCGCGCTGCTCAGGCTGGTCTGGTCCAGATCAAAACGCATCTGCTGCGGATCCTCAGTCCGTTTTTTCACCTGTTTGAATTCCAGTTTGCTCTCTGCTTTTTCGCCGCCGGAGGGCTTATTGTCCCGCTTCGCCATCCTTTCATCCAGCTGCTGCCGGAAGGCTCGCCGTTCCTCTTCCTCCTTTAAGGCCCTGGCCTGCCGTTCCTCTGCCCGGCGCTGCAGCCGTTCCTCCGCCCGCAATTCCGCAATCCGCCGGCGTTCCTCGCTGGCGGCCCGGTGGCGCTGGGTCTCGTCTTTTATGGCATGGGCCATTTCCTTGCCCTTGATGCCTAAGGGAATCAGCAGCGCCCGGCCCAGAGTCAATACCATCCCTGCCAGGAATAAAACAGTCAAAATCAAATAACTGCCGATGGTCCCGAAGGCCCGTAAAAAGAGCAGGCACCAGAAACCGCCGAAGAAACCGCCGTGGAAGCGGCTGCCCCGGCCCCGGGCATAATAATCACCCAACTTTTCCAGTAAGTCTCCGCCGCTGCCCGCCAGTTCCGCCAGGCCGCAGAGGAAGGAAAAGGTCAGCAATGCCAGGAAAATCCGCAGCCAGGTATTCACGGGAAAGCTTTTCATATTGCTGACCGCAAAGGCAATCAAAAGCAGCAAAAGGAAGGGGAACAGATAGGCCAGGCTGCCAAAAAGTCCAAATTGAACCGCCGCCAGGCTTTTGCCCACGACCCCCACAAGATCCAGAAGACTCAGGAACAGCAGGGCCGCCAGAGCCAGGCCGAAAAGGACCCAAATCTCCCGCTTGACATTATTTTTTTTGCTGTTTTTGCCGCTGGTTTTTTTCGTATTTCGGGAAGCCGGGGTCCGGGATGCGGCAGTGCTTTTTTTCCGGGCGCTGCTCACGTTCCCGCCCCGGGTCGGGGCTGTTTTCTTTTTTGTGCTGGAACCTGCCAAAATATGACCTCCCAATCATTAAAACCTATTTGGTATCTTACGATATCCGGGTCCGCCCAGTCCAGGCAAATAGGATTTCCATAGGCGTTTTGACCCTAACTTTGTATTATAATGTATTTCTGCGGATTTGTGAAGAGTTTTAGCTGAATTTTCGACCACCTGTTCGATGGGAAACAGGGAAAAGAGAAGGATCCCACCCCCTGTATACGGGCCATGGGATCCTTCCGTTTGGGGCGCCACGCGCCGCCGGAGGGCTTAGTCCTCCCGGCGCTTGCGGGAATTGTAATAATCCAGGTCCTTTTTGACCTTTTCCGGAATCTCCCGCTTCACGGGACATTTGGCGGAATCCGCCATGAAAGCGGTGAATTCCGTCACAAAGGCGCTGTCCTTTAAAATCTGGGCGTCGGACAGGATGGCCGGGGTATCATAGCGATTGTGGATGGTGGCCTGGTTGGGGCCAGCGATCCGGGCGAAGGACAAAGCCGGCACGCCCTTGTCCGCAAAGGGGGTGGAATCACTGGAATAAACTCCCTGGGAGGGATTGATGCCAAAGCCCTTTCCGGCGGCAAAATAGCGAATAAAGTGTACCAGCCCTTCCTCGGCGCTAACCTTGGCCAGGAAGTGACCCATATAAGTGCCGATCATATCCAGATTGATATTCAGGGCAACTTTATCCAATTCCTTTTCATGGGCTTCCACCCAGGCCCTGGAACCCAAAAGGCCCCGTTCTTCGCTGCCGCAGAAAATAAAGCGCAGGCCGTAGCGGTGCCGGGTATTCTTCAAAGCATCCATCACGCAAAGGAGGCCGATGCAGCCCGTCATATTGTCGTAAGAACCCCGGGATAAGGGGGTGGTATCCAAATGGGCGGAAAGCACGATCCATTCCTCCGTTTCGCCGGGAATCTCCGCAATCACATTGTGGGATTTTCCCTTGCTTTCCTTTTGCTGTACGCTGATTTTTGCGCTGAGGGCGCCGTTTTTCACCAGGGCGAAGGCGTCCTTGGCATTGATATTCACAGCCAATTTCTTCTCCTTGCCTTCGGAAACCCGAGGACGCAGCTCCTTCAGATCCATATCCCGGTCCGCATAATGGACGTTTCCGTCGTAGGTGATAATGCCCTTCACCCCATTTTCCAGTAAATCCTGATAGGTGAAGACCCCCACCCCCGTATCCAGCAGCACAATGCTGTCCCGGGCCTTGGTCAAAGAAGCGGGATCCAGCTCCGGCAGATAAACCAGAGGGGCCTCCACCGTACCGCTGCCGCAGAGGCGATAACCCTTGCAGGGAATCTCCTGGGTTTTTCCGCCGGGAAGCGTCACCGTCAGAGAGGCGCTTTTTACGTCCCCAATTTCCACTTCAAAGGCTTCTAATTTGGCCTTTACGCCCAGATTTTCACAGCACTTTTTCAGATACTCCGCCACCTTTTTTTCTTCGGGGCTGCCGCTGATGTGAATGAAATCCGTGTCCTTTAAAATCTGCCGTACCTGTTTCTTGTTCATATTATACACTCCTTTTCTTGCCCTCCCCCGGACCCGGGGGAGGGTTTCAGCCTTCAGGCTGGCGGGTGAGGGCGATTTGCATCCTACCCGTGCGCCTCCAATCTTCTTACCAGCTCTCCGATGGGCAGGCCCACCACGGTAAAATAATCCCCTTCGATACGCTTGACCAGGGTACAGCCCCGGCCCTGAATTCCGTAGGCCCCGGCTTTATCCAGGGGCTCTCCGGTGGCCACATAGGCCTGGATGTCCGCTTCACTTAAGGGATAAAACTCCACCAGCGTTTCCGAAGTGAAGGTTTCCGCATCTTCCTCGTCATTGTAAATAATGGAGACCCCTGTAAGGACCTTATGGACCTTTCCGGAGAGAAAACGCAGCATTTCCGCCGCCTCTTCCCGGTCCCCGGGCTTGCCCAATAGCTTCCCTTCGCAAAGCACGGTGGTATCTGCGCCCACAATCAGTTCCTTGGGATGAAATACGCTTAAAGCGGAGGCTTTCAGCTCTGCCAAAAAGGCTGAGCGCAGCTCCTGGGGCAGGGATTCCGGCACAATTTCCGGCACATCCGAGGGCATCACTGTAAAATCCAGCCCCGCCATGGCCATCAATTCTTTGCGCCGGGGAGAGCCGGAGGCTAAAAGGATTTTTCTTGAAATCATGAGATATCTCCCTGTTTTGATAAACTACTGTTTTCTTATTATGCCACAAAACAGGGCTTTCGTATAGGGGGGTCGGGCCTAATTCCGGCTCAATTAAACCCGGCTCCGCCGCAGAAGCCGGAGGGCATTTAGAATACATAATACCAGCACCCCCGTATCCGCAAAGACAGCCAGCCACATATTGGAATAGATGCCGCTGAGACCTAAAATCATGACCGCTATTTTTATGGCCAGGGCAACTATCACGTTCTGCCGGGCCACTCCCAGACTGCGGCGGGCCAGGCCTACCGCCTCGGGCACCGCCTGCATATGGGAATTCATAAATACCAGATCCGCCGCCTCCAGGGCCGCATCGGCCCCGGAGCCCATGGCGGCCCCCACATCGGCCCCCGCCAGCACCGGCGCGTCATTTAAACCGTCTCCCACAAAAAGGCATGGGCCCAGGGTCTCCCGCAGCTCCTGCATGGCTTTTAGCTTTTCATGGGGCAGCAGGGCGCTGCGAAGCTGGGTAATCCCCAGTTCTGCCGCTATTTTTTCGGCGCTTTCCGCCCGGTCTCCTGTCAGCATGGCCGGTATAAGCCCCTGGGCTTTTAAGCGCTCCAGGGCCTCCCAGGCATCCTCTTTAAGGCTGTCCGAAATAATCAAGCGCCCGGCGCATTGATCCCCCCGGGCCACACAAACCTCGCTGCCCACCGTGAGCTCAGGAAATGGCACTGAAATCTGCTGCTCCTGCAAAAAGGCCCGGCTGCCCAGCCACAGGCTTTCCCCTTTAACCCGGGCCCCTATGCCCCGGCCGGAATATTCCGTTACTTCCTCCGCCGGGGGAAGGGTCAGGCCACGCTCCTTTGCCGCCCGGACAATGCTTTGTCCAATGGGATGACGGCTGTTTTTTTCGCAGGCCGCCGCCAGGGCCAGCAGTTCGTTTTCTTCGTGCCCCGCCGCACAATCCAGGGCACTGAGCTCAAATTCTCCCCGGGTGAGGGTGCCCGTTTTATCGAAGATGGCCCCCTTTGCCCGTGCCAGGGCCTCCAGGGCGGCCCCGCCTTTAAAGAGGATCCCCCGGCCGGAGGCCGTGCCGATGCCGCAAAAGAAGGCCAGGGGCACACTCACCACCAAGGCACAGGGGCAGCTCATAACCAAAAAGCTGATGGCGGTATAGATCCAGGGCAGAAATTCCTCCCCCCGTATCAGGGGCATGGCCAGAGCGGTAAAGAGGGCCAGACCCACCACGATGGGAGTATAGACCCGGGCAAAACGGGTGATAAAATGCTCTATCTTAGGCTTTTGCTCCTGGGCCTCCTCCACGGATCGGAGGATACGGCTGGTCATGGATTCGGATAAGGGCTTTTCCACTCGGAGGGTCAAAAGCCCCCGCAGATTCACGGAGCCCGCCAGCAGACTGTCCCCGGGCCCCACCCGGCAGGGCACCGGCTCCCCATTCAGGGCCGACATATCCAAATAGCTTTCCCCTTCCTCGATGGTCCCATCCAGGGGGATCCGGTCGCCGGGGCTTACCAAAATCCGCTGACCCGGCCGGGCCTCCCCGGCAGGGATGATTGACCCCTCCGCCAAAGTCACCGTTTCCGCCCGGAGATTTACGGCTTCCAATATTTTCCGGCGGCTGTTGGCCACCGCCTTTTCTTCGAACATTTCCCCCAGGCGGAAAAAGAGCATGACCCCCACCGCCTCGGGATATTCGCCGATGGCAAAGGCCCCTAAGGTAGCAATACTCATCAGGAAGTTTTCATCAAAAATCTCTCCTGCTGCTATATTTTTCAAGGATGTTGCCAAAACCTGATGGCCCAGCAGCAAATAGGCCCCCACCAGCATCAAAAGGCAGGGCCAGCTGTAGCGCTCTTCCCTCAATATCACAAAATGCAGCAAAAGGGCAGCCCCAAAGAGGGCGGCTCCCAAAATTAGTTCCAGCCGTTCCCGACCCGGATCTCCCTCGTGATGATGGTGGTGGTGATCATGGCCGCAGCCGCAGGAATCATGACTGTGCTCATGGTCATGCTCGCAGCCACAGGCATCATGGCCATGTTCGTGACTGTGCTCGTGGCCGCAGCCGCAGGAATTGTGGCTGTGGACGTGGGGATGATCCTGAATCTTTTGCAGCCTCCGCCCCCAGATGCCTTCATGGTGATGATCGTGATCATGGCCATGGATCCGTTCATGGGCCTGACAGCGCTGATCCTGTCTATCCTGCATATTATCCATTTAAGGAAGCCTCCTTCAAACAAACGTATGAACAAGTATTTATATGATATCTGCAGTATACGATGCCCTTCCGCTTTTGTCAATAAAAAAACCGGAGGGAAAGGGCGCTCCTCCGGTTAGAAATCCCCTGGGGATGATTCTTCAATTCTATGCCTTAACCGGGCCGGATGCCCTGGCTGATTTTGGCTGTATTATTCGATAATCCCGTGGATCATTTTCATGACCAGGACCCGCCGGACGCTTTCCTCCAGCTGCCGCCGGGACAGACGGTCGGCCTCCAGGGCCGCCTCCAGATAGTCCAGGCATGCCTCCAGCTCCTCCGATGTGCACACCGGACAAAGCAGCAGATCATGGCCCGCCTGGAGGGCCCGGACACAGGCTTCTCCGGCGGTGAATTCTGTCAGCGGCAGCAATTCGTCCAGCCGCCCGCTGATAATGACTCCTTCAAAACCCAGCTCTCCCCGAAGCAGCTCCGTTACCACATAATGGGAAAAGGGCACCAGATTTCCGGAGTCCAGCTGCGGGACCTCTAAAAGCCCTGTCATAATCATATCTGCCCCGGCGGCTATGCCCGCCTTAAAGGGCAAAAACTCTTCGGCCTGAAGGGATGCCAAATCCCGCTCCAGCACCGCCAGCACGTCCTTTTTATTGGCTTTTTGCGCCAGCCCGGACCCGGGGAAATGCTTCAGACAGCAAATTATATTTTGAGAAGAAAAGCCCTGAACCGCCTCCCAGATCAGCTCCGCCGCCTTCTCGTAGGAGTCGCTGTAGGCCCGTTCGCCAATGGTTTTATTGGCCGGGTCGGCCCACACATCAGCCACCGGAGCCAGATCCACATTAAAACCGATGGACCGAATATCCCCCGCCATGATCCGGGCGTTTTCGTAGGCCCGGGCCCGGCCGTCCCCCCGATAGGAAAACATATTGCTGATAGGGGTGCTGTCCAGCTTTTTCATGGTGGTGACGGAACGGCCCCCCTCTTCTTCCACGCAGATCAGGAGGGGAATGGAACTGGATGCCTGATACCCCTGAATCAGCGTCTCAGTCTGCTGCCGATTGTCCACATTTTGGGAGCGGATCAGGATGCCGGCCACGGGATAATCCTCCAAACGATTCCCCTTGGCCTCCAGCACCGGCTTGTTCACGTCCACCGTCTCCGGCGTCAGCACCATCAATTGGAGAAGCAGGGTCCGGAGATCCATCTCCGATGTCATTTCCGCCGCCCGGTTCATAAAGGCCCGGTACTGCTCCTCACTCACCCCCTTTGCTACCGTGGGCAAATTGCTGGGCTGATCCGGGGCGGCGCTGCTTTCACTGGCCAGAGGAATTTCCGTCCCCTGACTCAGTGCAGGCAGGGTCAAATCCTCTCCGCTGCCTTTTCCCGCAAACAGGGAACAGCCGGAAAGGAAGAGCAAGAAAAAAGATAATATCAGTATTTTGTATTTTTTCAGCACAAAAAGGCCTCCGATACACGATATATGGCAGTATACCACGGAGCGTGGCGCAAAACAAGCTTTTCCCCGGGCTCCGGATATGCTATACTGCCCCCATAAACAAAACCAAAAACGGAGGTGCCCATGAATCACCATTTCCCTTTGCCTGTTGAGGCGCCCAGTTCCTGTACCTTTGTAACCAGACAGTTGCCCCGGGTTACGGCGGAGCAGCGCTGGAAGGCCTTAGAATCCGTCCATTTCAACGAATTCGCCTTCCCGGCGGGGATGCTCACCATCGACTGTCTTTCCGATTCCGGCACCACCGCCATGACGGACATGCAGTGGGCCGCCATGTTTTTAGGGGACGAATCCTATGGCCGCAACAAGGGCTATTATGTGCTGCTGGATGCCTTTCGGGACGTGTTCGAGCGGGGGGATCAGCAAAAACGCCTGATCAATTATCTCCGGAACGGGGTGGATAAGGACGATGTTCAGAAAATGATGGACGAAGTCTATCTGGTGGATTGCCAGGGGGGCTTTATCAACGGGGGCGCCTTCCAGCTGGAGCGGCCCAATACCTTTATTCTGCCCCAGGGACGCTGCGCCGAGGCCCTGCTCTTTGATGTGATCAAGCCCCTGCTGGCGGCCCGGCATCCGGGGCGGGTCTTTACCATCCCCTCCAATGCCCACTTCGATACCACCGAGGGGAATATCAAGCAGATGGGCTCTGTGCCCCGGAATCTGTACCACAAGGAGCTGCTTTTTGAGGTGCCTGAGGGCGGAGAATATCCTGTAAATCCCTTTAAAGGCAATATGGATCTGGATAAACTGAACCAATTGCTTCAGGCGGTGGGGGTGGAAAATGTGCCCCTGATCTATTCCACGGTGACCAATAATTCCGTTTGCGGCCAGCCCGTATCCATGGCCAATATCCGGGCGGTGGCGGAAATCGCTCACCGGCACCAGATTCCCTATGTGATGGACGGCGCCCGCTGGGCGGAGAATTGTTATTTCATCAAAATGAACGAGCCGGGCTATCGGGATAAGTCCATTCCCGAGATCGCCAAGGAGATGTTCTCCTACTTCGATGTGGTCTGCGCCTCCTTAAAGAAGAACGGCCATGCCAATATGGGGGGCCTGCTGGCCTTCCGGGACAAGGGCTATTTCTGGAAATATTTCTCCGAGTTTAATGAAGATGGAAGCGTAAAGACCGATATCGGCCATTTATTGAAGGTCAGACAGATCTGCGCCTACGGCAATGATTCCTATGGTGCCATGAGCGGCCACGATATTATGGCTCTGACCCAGGGCTTATACGAGGAGCAGCGCTTCGAGTACCAGCACGAGCGGGTAAGCCAGTGTGATTACCTGGCCCGGGGGCTTCACGCCGCCGGGGTGCCGGTGGTGCTCCCCGCCGGGGGCCACGGGGTTTATATCGATGTGGATAAATTCTTCGATTACAAGCGGGGCCACGAAAGCTTTGCGGGCCAGGCCCTGTCCCTGGAAATGATTCACCGCTACGGCATCCGCTGCTCGGAGCTGGGGGATTTCTCCATGGAATATGATTTAAAGACCCCGGAGCAGCAGGAAGAGGTCTGTAATGTGGTGCGGCTGGCCATCAACCGGAGCCAGTATTCCAAGCAGCATATGGATTATATCATTGCGGCGGCGGCCCAGCTCCACAGGGACCGGGATACCATTCCCAACCTGCGGATCACCTTCGGCCGGGAGCTACCCATGCGTCACTTCCACGCCTGGGCGGAGCCCTATGCCCCCTCCCCCGAGGAGCTGTGTGATCAATAAACATCTCCTGTTATTCTAAAGTCAGCAAAGCGAGCCGCCGGATCCCACCTGCTAATCCCCGGGATTCTGCGACTCGCTTCTTTTTGTGGCCAGGCCTAAAACAATCTTACGCTTTTTTTACTCTCCCAATCTTTCTACAATCCGCTCGTCATAGGGCCGGCGGCTGTCCCGGGGCCGCAGCTTCCCGCATGCAAAGCCATCCCGGGCCAGCTTCAGCATTTTGGCTAAGGTGTATTTGCTCTCCCCTGCCATGCGAACGTTCCGGTCATATTTCACCGTGGCGGTGGGAAGATTCAGCCGGGTCACCATCCCCCGAAGAAAGAGGGCATCGTCGTGATACAGGCAAAGCCGCCCCATGGCATCCTGATCCAGCAGGCGGTAATCCGCATGATCGAATATGAGCCTGGCCCCGCACAGATTCATCAAAAAGTAATAGGCCCGGGCAGTGAAGCGCTTTAAAAAGCTGTCCGTGGCCCGGGAGTTTCGCACCCCGCACACAATATGGGCCCCCGCCAGATACTTGCGCATCATCTCCTGCATGGCGTAAATATTATCCTGGAGATCCGCATCAATGGAAATGCTCACATCCGCCCGGTCCAGGGCCTCCATGATCCCCGCCATCACCGCCTTCTGATGGCCCCCGTTGGGCTTTAGCCTCAGGCCGATGCAAAGGGGATCCGTTTCGTGGAAGGAGCGGATCAGCTGCCAGGTTTTGTCCCGGGAGCCGTCGTCC
>CACZSB010000070.1 GCA_902783765.1 uncultured Lachnospiraceae bacterium | reverse complement strand
CTTTGAGTTGTGTCATATATGTTCTCCTTTATTATTGTTCCCTATTAATATGTCATTCTGAGGCCGCAGGCCGAAGAATCCCATCACTAGCAATAGCCATGGGATCCTTCGCTGTCGCTCAGGATGACACATCGATCCGTGTCATTCTGAGGCCGCAGGCCGAAGAATCCCATGGGCGGTGGCCAGTCGCCTTCACCCGTCACGCCCTGCGGGTGTGCCACCCTCTCCCTCGTCAGGGAGAGGGCAAGAGTCCGAGAATCTTCCGGGCCTCCGCCGGCGATGCAATTTCCCGGCCCAGCTCCTTGGCCAGCCGTACAACCTTGGCCACCAGCTCGCCGTTGCTCCCCGCCAAAACACCCTTTTCCAGATACAAATTATCCTCAAAGCCGACCCGAACATTCCCCCCCATTACAATGGCGGCTGCCGCCAAAGGGAAGGCCGCCCGGCCGATGCCTGTGGCGGTCCAGGTGCTGCCGGCGGGAATCTGCCGCACCATAAAGGCCAGGTTTTCCACCGTGGCCGGGGTACAGCCGGGCACTCCTAGCACGAAATTAAACTGCATGGGCGCGCCGGGGACTTCACCTTTCTTCGCTAAACGCAAAATGGTATCGATATGCCCCAGTTCGAAGCATTCATACTCCGGCTTGATGTGGTTTTCCAGCATCCGCTTCCCGAAATCCCGCATCATGGGCAGGGTGTTTTCAAACACCTCATCCCCGAAATTGCAGGTGCCGCAGTCCAGGGTAGCCATTTCCGGGAAGAGTTCCGTGGGTTGAAGCCGCTCTTCGGCGCTCATGCCCACCGCCCCCCCGGTGGAGGGAATCAGAATCACATCCGGGATTTCCTTTTTAATGGCCTCGATGCATTCCTGAAAACGGGCTTTGTCCTGGGTGGGGGTGCCATCGTCCCTGCGCACATGGAGATGAACGATGGCGGCTCCGGCCTCATAGGCGGACTTCGCCTCCCGGACGATTTCTTCCACCGTGTAGGGCACGGCGGGGTTTTGTTCCTTGGTGACCTCCGCCCCGCAGATAGCGGCGGTGATAATGAGTTTTTCCATATATTCTCCTTTTCTTGCCCTCTCCCGGACGCGGGAGAGGGCGAGGGTCATCCTCAATTGTTACGGATTCGGGTTATACCATAAAGCGGGGCGGACATCGTGATCGAAGCTATCCACATGGTAGCCAGCCTCATCTACGAGACCAGAAAAGAACACACGAGCCGCAAGCCTACCGTCAGAACCGGGGGAGCGCAGCCACCAATCACAGGCTCCGTTGTGGCCAATATAATAACCGTTTTTCACTGCCAGCTCTGTGGGATAACAAATTCGGTTTTCATCGGAAGCAAAATATGTATTTACCTCATCTAGGCTTAAAAGGAATATCCTATCCTCCGTATCATTGCCCCCTGCTGTACCGAATACTTCGTTATCCCTGTTTTCCACATTGGTTAAACTGATTTTGTTCTGTTCATCCTTGCTGAAGGCTTCCTGATAGAAATCCTCATTCAGCCAGGTCCGCAGGGTGCAGGTCTCCCAGGTCACCTCTGTCCATTCCTCATTATATGGTTTCGCATCCAGGCCGTAGCAGCTAATCAGGAGGACCTTGCCATCCTCCACTGCCAGTACCTGCCATTCGATGGATTTTACTGTTCCGTCTGCGTCTTGGGGGTAGGAACCGAAGGTGATAATATCGCCCACCTGAATTGGTCTGCGAGCTTCCGCCTCTTCCGTGGACCACTCTCCTGTCCAATCTAATATTCGTCTTAACTCTAACTGCTGACCGGAAACTGAAACAACACCCGCATCAAGGGTCCATAATTTGTTAACACTCATATCTTCGCGATCCAACGAGAAAAGGCAAACACGCTTGCCAGGAGTGCCGCTGCTATAGGTTACAGTTTGATCCGGCTCATCTCCAAACAAATCTAATGAAATAACTTCTAAGCTTATTTCATATGCCTCCTCAATGCAGGCAAAAGATAAATGATCCGGGCTGACAATTGTATTCGACAATGCGTTTTCATTCTTGCCAATGTCAATATAGCCATCCTCTTTAGGGAAACCGCCTTTCCGACGAACCTCCCAGCCATCTTCGCCGTTTAAATCAACGCCTTTACACCATATTAGACTTTTAGTTCCTCTACCTACTATCGCCGTTTCCTCATCAGCCCAATCGCCGTAATAACTCATAGGAATGCTCACTCCTGAAAGACCACTTAAAAACACAGGCACTGAATTCACAGCGAGATTTCCACCACCATAGAAAAATGCTTTTTCAGTCATTCCATCGCTCTGAATCAGAAAATATCTGGCAAGTCCAACATAAAGATCCTCCCACATTAATGAAGACTCGATAAAGAATGTTTCAACGGGTTTAAGATTTCCAGACACCGCATCATCTACCGGTATTTTATAGACTATAAATTCGTAATTTTCTTTGATTGCCGAAATTAAAGCCAAAACTTGCTGCGCATTATCGCTTGTAATTCCCCCTTTCACATATTCCAAGTATCGAGTATATAAATCAGCAGGTATTTCTAAATCGCTAAAGAAGTAAAAACCGCCATAAAAACCTATACCATATAAGGTGCGGTGTACTGAGGAATCATCCGGCAATAAACCGGTGATATCCGTATAATTACCTTCCGTATCCATCCAGCCCCATGAGGCACTTTCAGAATCTTCTGCAACCACGCGTTCCCAATTGTCATCAAACGATTGCCGCAAATACTTCTTTCCGTACTCGCCTGAATAAGGAGTCCGAAATGGATAAATCTGAACAGTGTCTTTATTTACTTGGAATCGACGAAACAGACTTGCATCTCCCGTAAACGGATCAATCCATGCAAGTACGGCTATTTTATCATAATCTTGTGAT
Source organism: uncultured Lachnospiraceae bacterium (assembly GCA_902783765.1). Taxonomy (GTDB): domain Bacteria; phylum Bacillota; class Clostridia; order Lachnospirales; family Lachnospiraceae; genus UBA6987. The sequence continues at coordinate 1,106 of CACZSB010000070.1, read as the reverse complement.
GTTGCAGTATATAATGCCAGAATGCCAGAAGAAATCTGTTCCTGGATGCTCTGAGCATTTTGGGACTCAAGGGTGGTAGTTTCAGTCGGCTCCTCTGTGACAAACATAGTATCTGCTGGCCCAGTCACGGTGACCTGGGCCGCAGTCTTTTGCTCTGTTGTGTTGGTTTCCGCCTTTTTGCTTTCACCGGCGGGAGTGGTATTTACACTGTCGTTGTTCCCGCATCCTGCCGCCAGGAGCATCACAGCAACCAGTATCAGGCTGAGTATTTTTTTCATGATCCTTTTTCCTTATTGTGTTATTTTACGGGTCGATGTGGGCATCGCCCCCTACGGTCAGGTGTGTCATTCTGAGGCCATAGGCCGAATAATCCCGTCACTGGCAATGGCCATGGGATCCTTCGCTTCGCTCAGGATGACAGATGGCTGTGTCATTCTGAGGAGCGCAAGCGGCGAAAAATCTCATGAGGTGGGGGCAAGTCGCCCCCCTCCGGCAGCTACGCTGCCAACTCCCCCCCCCGTCAGGGTGGAGGCAAGAGTCGCCCCCGCCCACCACCGCCTGCGGCGGCGGTCCCCCCTCCCCCTCGTCAGGGGGAGGGCAAGGGTTATCGTCTCTGCTTATCCTTCGGCACCACACAGGTGCCGCTGGCCCGGCAGACGATGATGGGCTCTGCCAGCACATCGCAGGCGGATTCGTTTATATCCGGTCTCGGCACAATTACCTTCCGAGCCTCGAACACCATCTTCCGGGAGGTATTGCCCACATGGACGATTTCTCCCTCCGCTTCAATATAATCTCCCGCATATACCGGGGCTAAAAATTCCACATTGTCGTAAGCGCAAAACAGCCCCTCATCCCCGTCATGACGGATCAAAAGCTCCGTGGCCACATCTCCAAAGAGGTGGAGCATGTGGGCCCCATCCACCAAATTGCCGCCGTAGTGGGCGTCCTCCGCCCCCATGCGAATGCGAATGAGTGATTTCATAATAACTCCCTTCTGTTAGAACCATATTATATCTAATTATATACACAAAAACAGGGAAATAATCAAACAGGATTTATAGTCTGTATTCAGCTTTGAGACCGCCCAGGGTCTGTGGTTTTTG
>CACZSB010000069.1 GCA_902783765.1 uncultured Lachnospiraceae bacterium | reverse complement strand
CCCCCGCATGGCTTCCTCAAAGGTCATTCCATTATAAAGGCCGCCGGGGGAGGTAACTTCCAGGCGGTCATAATAAATCGCCACCTGCACGCAGGATTCGTGCAGATAGTTCCGGTGACAGTGGGCATTGACAATCATTTCCCGGATAGCCTCCACAGGCAGCTCATAGGACTCCTTCCGCTGGACGCCTTCTATGACAGCCCCCAAACGGATATTCCGCAGCACAAAGCGTATAGCCTCGTCAATCTGTTCATACAAAGGCCCCGCATATTCCCGCTTGTCCAGGAAAACCGCCCGGTCCGTCCCCTTGAAAACAGCGCACTGCGTTTTGGAAAATGGAAAATGATCCGATGTCAGCAGGGCAAATGCATTGGACGCCAGATAGCCTTCGTTTGCCTTTTTGAGAATCTTCCAATTCTCCAGATTCGTCCGGGTCACAGTGGGAAGCTTCTCGCTTGTATTTCTGCTATGCTGAAGCGCCTTACGGCGGGCATTCATATCCTTGCAGAGCTTTTTGACAGCATTCTCTTTGACCGGGAAGCCTATGCAGTTAAGTTCATCCCAGGAGATTTTAGCCCCCTCCATCTCCAGTTCTTTAATCTTCTCCGGAAAAGCCTGCCTGGTGGTGCCGCCCACCCGGATATAGGTCCCCTGCTCTTTCCCTTGAGATTTCAGATAATAGGGCCGTTGCGGCTCCGGGAAAACAGTCACCACGATAACAGTCTTTCCCTGGACGGTGCAGGGCTCAATTTCCGGAATCAGCTGCGGCTCGCAGGAGTCGGAAATAGCATTGGCTATGCTGTCCATGGTTTGAAACAGGATGGAATCATCTATGCCCACTATTTCCCGTGTTTCATCCACCACACCAAAAACCAGCTTGCCGCCCTGGGTATTGGCGAAAGCCACCACGGTTTTGGTGTAATTCGCAGAGTTCTTTGGAAGCGCCTCCTTGAACTCCACCGTCTTTGATTCTCCACGGATGATTTCTTCTATGGTTGCCATAAATGAACCCTCCCACATTTATCACTCTGCTAACTATAATACAATTATGATACCAAAGAATCCATACTATTTACAAAGTTGGGTATTTTGCGATTTCATACCCAAGATGTTCCATCATATCTTGACGATTTATTAACACTTTCAAGGAGTCACGACCCCTTCCCTTATCAGGTATTGCAAAGTACTCCTAAAAGAACTTTTTGTTATTTTCAGTTCGTTAGTTCCCATCCGTACCACCCGGGGATATCCCTCTTGATTCTCAATCGCCGTTAAGATGCTGCTGAAATCACCTGTAGCATTCCCCTGATGGGGCATGGGGCCCGCAAGAATACAGGAGTAATCCTGATTATATTGAGTTCTCTTAAAATTATATGATTTAGCATCATTATACTCCAAGCAAAACTCAAAGCGAGTTTTATCCAAACCAAACTCTTTTGCCACACCCAACAGATGCTCTTTGCTTACAGCGGCTTGACCAATTACAATGATTCTGCCATCTTGACGCCAGCTAACAACTACCTCTCCCAGCAAGTCAGACATATCCACAAGTTTTAAAAACTCTTCAAGGTTCCCTGTCCGGTTGAGATTCATTAGAATACGTTCACTATCTCTTATGAATCTGGCCTTCACCTGTTCCTCTATTTCGATGAGGTCAGAATAATCCATTTTAGACATCGTTCACTTCCTCTAATAGATTTCCTAAACGATTTTTGGCTTTTTCAATCTTTAATTGGAGATAGTATATTTCGTTGCGGGTATCTTTATATAAGCGTCCAATCTCCCTTTGTTTCTCCATATCAGGAAGGGGGATGTTAATCCTTCTAAGTTGATCCACGCCTATATTGGGCAACACCGCACCTACTGTTATACGCTTTAGCGCAGTAATCCCTTGTTCGCTATTTAAGAATGCGGCAATATAGTATGGATCGGCTTTTGTCTCATCTATTTCAATAACGTAAAGGTTGCCATTCGCCAACACTTTTTGCCCTTCTTCCATCTCTACAACGGCAACCTTGTAGGGATACCCATTCTTAGACAGAATTAAGCAATGATCCGCCAGGCAATACTTTTCAAGCTTCTTATCCAGCTCTTTCAAACAAGGAAGATTGCTGTCAATCAAACCATTCTGAATGTTAGAAAGCATCAAGTATTGCACACCCGTAGATGTGGGTGAGGATAATTCGTCCAGTTGCTTAGCATTGAGAGGCGCACCACGTGTAATGCGTTTAATGACATTCTCAAACGGAACACCGTCCTCCACAATGCTTTGCTCACTGAAATAACGCGCGCTATTCAGAATGTAATCATTCTGCCTTAATTCATCTAAAGTGACTAGACGACTGATACTGCTATCTTTTCTAACTGAGTCTAAAATGATTTGAACATGTTCATCGTTTATTGTATTGACTCTGCGACCAACTTCGAACAGATTAGACGCATCTATCATCCTAACACCATTGTTCCCATGGCTCATGATAATTACAGATGTTCCGACAGCCATTTTGGGAAACAGTTTTGCCGGGAGGTTGATAACTGCTTGCACAAACCCATTTTCGATAAAATAGTTACGAATAGGCGTATCAATTGTATTCCAAGTGCTGCCATTGGTCATAATCCCAACAGCCATGCCTGTTTCTTTAATTTGTCTCAACATGAAAAGATTATAAATCCAGTCAGAGGAAGTAGACCTCGAAATAGACGGAATTCGTGTTTTTTCTCTTTCCCAGTACTGTGCCATTGCTCTTTGATTCGTTCTTTTTAAACCAAAGGGATAATTGGCAAATACTTTATCAAAAGAGCCACCAATAAGGGATTCATCTGCAAGGGCAAATATTTCTCCGCATTGATAATGAATATGATGACCAGAATAATCTGACATAATCTTAGCGATGGCGATAGCATTAGGATTCACATCGACACCATATATTTCAGAATCAGGGCAGTATTCTCTAACACTGGAAGTCAAACGCCCATCTTCGCAGAACAAGTCACAAAAAGATTCTCCGTCTTGTACATCCAAAAGGCTTTCTACCAGCGACAATACGCCTTCAGGAAAATCGAATGGGTTCTCCGTAGTCTCTTGTAAAGACCAAAGAATCGAGAGATTGAAAGTACGAGTATCATACTTCTTAGTCAACCCGCGAAGTGCATTCCAAGCGCGATCAACACCGATTCTACTTGCAAAGCGAATAATATCTTCATCAATTCCTGCCTCTACCAGGGAATCATATTCAACAAGACTAGGATCGTGATACTGTGATGCTTTTGAAAGTAAAAAGGCAGCAGCTTTATAAGCATCTCGTATAGCCCATGAATCATTATCCAGGAGAACCGGCACTTGATAGAGTATGTTTTGAATATCCATTATGCAACTGATAGACTTATCCAGCAAAGCGTTCTGTTCGGGAGTCAGGGTAACTTCTTGATCGTTCGGATTAGTATTCTTTTCGTTATACAAGTTGCGCCTCCTTATTATTTGGTTATTTATAACCTTAATTCGATTGTATAATACCACGGATTGTTTTTTTGTCAAGAGGTTTTTGATAACCTGTACCATTTCTGCGATTCTCAGACAGAATAGTCTTTATGACTATGGTCTTTTCATGTTAGAATATAATTCAAATAAAAATAATGATCCTTTTAGGCTTTGGTGAATGGTTTCAGAAAAATGGAGGTGTCAAAAAGTGACTCGAATCGGCAAGGTGGATTTTTACTGCGGGGCCTTTCTTTCGTATTTGGTGACAAATCGCGTTGAACCAATTCTTCTGGACGCAACAGATAAAAGCAAAAGAATTCAGTTTGCCCTTCGTGACCAGGATTACAGTGTGTACTTGAAGTATGTTGGCACCGGTAAATCTTCGGAAAAACAAGGCAAAACTTTTTATAAATGGGATGCCGTTTTCACCGCAGCAGAAAAAGGTGTCTTAATGACAGAATACCAGGACAAAAAACAAAATAACCTGCTCGTTATCGTATGCACGACGGAGGATTTTAAGGATACCTTTTTTGCCGTTATTCCTATCGAAGATGCTCTGGACTGTCTTGGGAAAGACTCTATTAATAATCATCCACGAATATCAATTCGACGCCAAAAAGGAAGTTCGAACGTATCCATTTATGGAACGGCACTTTCAGATAAAAATGCAAAGATTATAAAATATGACTGTGATACATATTTCGGTTTTAAGTAAAAATGACTATCGGTTTGTGGACATCCGGGAGCTGAAAATCAGCATGGCGGCGGAAATTGCGGAAATCAAGCCCTGTGCCGCCGCGGCACAATGCAGGGGAATCAAGCAGCCGATAAAAATGACAGGTGTTTTTTATGAATAAAAAAACCGTGGGATATTTTCTGATAGTTCTATCCGCCGTGATTTTCAGCACGGTGGAGCTGAGCCTAAAATCTGTTTCCGGCCATTTTGCGCCCTTACAGCTCACCGCGCTGCGTTTTTTTGTGGGCGGGCTGTGTTTAATCCCTTTTTCCTTAAGGGCTTTAAAGAAAAAGGGGCGGCGGCTCAAAGGGGCAGATTTTGGCTTTTTCGCCATAATGGGCCTGTTATTTGTGGTGCTGGCCATGGTGATACATCAGATGGCCATCCATCGGGCCCCGGCGGCCTCTGTGGCAGTGCTCTTCTCCTGCAATGCCCTTTTCGCCACGCTCCTGGCCGGAGTCTTTTTGAAGGAACCCCTGGGGAAAAACCATTTTATTGCCTTGTTTTTTGAGATTTCGGCGGTGGTGATTATCATCAGCCCCTGGGAACAGCAGCTGGATCTTTTCGGTGTCTGCCTGGCCCTGATAGCCGCATTTATTTATGCCTGCTATATTGTGGCGGGCAAAAAACGCAGCCGGGAATATGGTGGCATTGTGATTACCTGCGGCAGTGTTCTGTTGGGCTCTCTGGAATTGCTGCTTTTGATTCTTTTAGGAAATATCCCGTCGGTGGCAGCCTTTTTGCCCCAGATAGGTCTTCCCATGCTGGCCCAGGTGCCCATTCTGCCGCAAATCAGCTGGGATATGCTGCCTTTGCTGCTGTATATTTTCATAATCGTTACCGCCGCCGGCAACGTGTTCCATATGATTGCCGTGGAACTCACTTCCGCCCGGGAAGCGGCCGTGGTTTTCTTTTTAAAGCCAATGCTGGCCCCCCTCTTTGCCTGGATGCTGATTGGGGAAGCCCTTCATTGGAATATGATCCTGGGGATTCTCCTCTTTCTGCTGGGTTCAGGTATTGCCCTATGGGGCGGCGGGAAAGCGACACAGCCGTAAAATATCCCGTTTGTTATCTCTCAGCCCAATGCCACATCCAGGATCATCATCAAAGTGAATCCCAGGGTAAACATCAAGACTCCGATATTGCTATGCTCGCCTTCGGACATCTCCGGAATCAGCTCCTCCACCACCACATAGATCATGGCGCCGGCGGCAAAGCTGAGCAAGTATGGCAGCACCGGCACCACCAGCCGGGCCAGCAAAATGGTGATAAAGGCGGCTATGGGCTCCACGGCCCCAGACAGGGCGCCGCTTAAAAAGGCCCGGCTCTTTTTCTGACCCTCCGCATGCAGGGGCATGGAGATGATGGCGCCCTCCGGAAAGTTTTGGATGGCAATGCCCAGGGCCAGGGCCAAAGCGCCCCCGGCGGTAATATCCAGGGATTCAGACATGAGGCCGGCATACACCACCCCCACCGCCATTCCCTCCGGGATATTGTGCAGGGTCACGGCAAATACCATCATGGTGGTTCTGGCCAGGCGGCTTTTGGGGCCCTCCGCCTTTTCCGCATTCATATGCAGATGGGGGATCACCGTATCCAGCAGGAGCAGAAACAAGACCCCCAGCCAGAATCCCGCCGCCGCAGGCACAAAGGCCCACTTTCCCATGCCCTCTGCCTGCTCCATGGCAGGAATGATCAGGCTCCAGATGGAGGCCGCCACCATAACGCCGGCGGCAAAGCCGGTGAGGGCCCGCTGAACAGACAGGCTCAGCTTCTGCTTCATAAAAAATACACAGGCCGCACCTGCCACCGTCCCCGCCAGAGGGATCAATAATCCGATTATAACATCCTTTTGAATCATAGGGTTTTTCCTGCAAAGTCACTTTGGAATCAGCTTCACTCTATTAAGGGGATTCTTTCCTCTATGCTTTCTAAAATGCTCATTTGCTGTATCGCTATTTTGTT
>CACZSB010000068.1 GCA_902783765.1 uncultured Lachnospiraceae bacterium | reverse complement strand
TATAGTGTCGCTGTTGCGGCTTCGGCTGCGGCGGTTTTATGTAAAGGAGGTGCTGCCATGGCGAAATGTGCTGTTTGCGGAAAAGGTGTTCACTTTGGTAACAATGTGAGCCATTCCCATAGACGCTCCAATCATATTTGGAAGCCCAATATCAAGTCTGTTCGCGTGAAGGTAGACGGCGGAACCAAAAAAATGTATGTTTGCACTTCCTGCCTGAAGTCCGGCAAGGTTGCAAGAGCATAAGATTCCGCCCCGGAAAACAGCTCGCTGGCATTGAGTCAGAGCGGGCTGTTTTTTGCATTTATGGTCATAATGTTGATTTTCTAATCTAAAATGATTATAATCATATACAGATAAAAAAGTCTGCCACAGAGCGGCCAGAAAACTTAAGAAAACAGGTGTCTCATTATGGATCATGCAGAAATCGTAAAGAAACCCAGAAAAAAAAGCCGGCGGGTGGCCAATACCAAGGCTTCCATTGAAAGAACATATTTGGATATCCTGGCGGAGCACAAGGGAAAGAAGATCACCGTGAAAGCTGTCTGTGACCGTTCCGGGGTAAACCGCACCACTTTTTACAAGTATTATGCCGATGCGGAGGCTCTGGGCCAGGTGGTGCGCCAGAATCTCCTGAAGGACATAGAGAACCTGATGCTGGAGACGATTCCCGGGGATTATGCAGATGCCTATGAATTTTTGTCCCAGGTGGTGCTTCGGGCCTACCGGGATGAGCGGATGCGCCGTCTTTTTGTGCTTTACCGGGAAAAACCCTTCCGGGAAGCGGTATACGAAATGCTGGAAAAATACTATATCCGGCCCAAATACGGAGAGCTCGGCTCCGACGATCAGTGGGTCCTTTATACCTTTTTCCACGCAGGCTTTGTGGGCCTGATGGAATGCTGGCTGGAAAATGATATGCAGGTGCCCCCGGAACGGGTGGCCAATCATGTGATTTCCCTGGCCAAAAGCATCCGGAGCGCCTAAGGCCTTGTCAAGGAAGGGGAAGGGTAGTATAATACTCCAATGCCCATAAAGCAGGGAGCCGGAAGCGGCCCCGGCGAGGGCGACCGGGGGGCATAATCCACCCGGCGGGATGTGAAAAGGAGAAGTCCATGAAAGCGACTATTACGACGGAAAAAGGCGAAGTGATTATCGATACCGAAGTGATCGCCAAGTATGCCGGCGCCGTGGCAGTGGAATGCTTCGGTGTGGTGGGCATGGCCGCCATGAATGTGAAAGAGGGCATTAACCAGCTCCTGAAGAAGGAGAACCTTTCTCAGGGCGTCAGTGTTCTGGTGGAGGAACAACGGATTATGTTGGAGTTCCACATTATTGTGGCCTACGGGGTCAGCATCGCGGCGGTGTCCGATAATCTCATTGAAAACGTAAAATACAAGGTAGAAGCCTTTACCGGGATCCCGGTGGAAAAGGTGAACGTCTTTGTGGAGGGCGTACGCCTGATTGACTAATACCGGGAGGAGAGCACGGTGGCAAGCTACAGAATTGAAGCGCAGCAACTGAAATCCTTATTCATTTCCGGGGCCGCTGCCCTGGAGGCCAATAAGGAGTGGATTAACGATCTGAATGTTTTTCCGGTGCCCGACGGGGACACCGGAACCAATATGACCATGACCGTCAGCATGGCGGTAAAAGAGCTCCAGAAGCTGGAAAACCCGGATATGGAAGCGGTGGCCAAAACCATCGCCTTCGGCTCCCTTCGGGGCGCCCGGGGCAACAGCGGGGTGATTTTATCCCAGCTGCTCAGAGGCTTTTGTAAGGTGACCCAGGAAAAGGAATACCTGGATGCGCCGGGTATCGGTGAGGCCCTGACCAAGGCTGTGGAAACCGCCTATAAGGCCGTTATGAAGCCTAAGGAGGGCACAATTCTCACCGTGGCCCGTGGCATGGCGGAATACTGGGTGGAACAGCTGGCCAGCGAAGCCGACCTGGAGGTGCTTATTGAAAAGACCATCCAGGAAGGGGATGCGGTGCTGGAAAAGACCCCGGAGCTTCTGCCGGTGTTAAAGGAAGCCGGCGTGGTGGACTCCGGAGGCCAGGGGCTTATCGCTTTCTTAAAAGGGGTCTATTCCTGCCTGATGGGCAAGGAAATATCCCTTCACGATGCGGAAATCCGCCGGGACGGGGTCATCGAGCACGAAGAGGTCTTTGTGAACGAGGAAAATCTTGGGGATATCGTTTTCGGCTACTGCACCGAATTCATGATCCATCTGGAAAAGCCCTTAAGCGAGGATGACGAAGTGGGCTTTAAGACCTTCCTGGAAGGCCTGGGAGATTCCATCGTTATGGTGGCGGATGACGAGATCTGCCGGGTCCATGTCCATACCAACGACCCCGGCACCGCCATTCAGCAGGCCCTGGGATTTGGGCCCCTGACCAATTTGAAGATTGAAAACATGCGTTTCCAGCATGATGAAAAGCTTCTGCGGGATGCAGACCGGCTGGCTGCCGCCCGGAAGCTGGTGATGAATCCGGCCAAAAAGCAGGCTCTGCCCCCTTCCCAGTGGAAGGATTACGGCTTTATTGCCACCGCCGCCGGTCAGGGTCTGGAAGAGATCTTTAAGAGCCTGGGAGTGGATGTGGTGGTCAAGGGCGGCCAGACCATGAACCCCAGCACCGAGGATATGTTAAAGGCCATCGAGGAAGTGGGGGCCCATACCATTTTCTTGCTGCCCAACAATAAGAATATTATTCTGGCGGCCCAGCAGGCCGCAGGATTGACGGCGGAGAAAAAGGTCATCGTGATTCCCACCACCACCATTCCGGAGGGCATCAGCGCCCTTTTGGGTTTCTCCCAGGAACAGAATCCCCGGGACAATGAAAACGCCATGAAGCAGACCCTGGAAAATGTGCTCAGCGCCGAGATCACCTATTCCGTCCGGGCCACCACTGTTAACGGAAAGAAGATCAAAAAGGGCGATATCATGGGCCTGGGCGGTCCGGAGGGCCTTTACGCCGTGGGCAAAAAGACCCATGAGGTGGCCCTGGAGACCGTGGATGCCATGGTCCATGAGGATGCCAGCGTGATTTCCCTTTACTACGGCGAGGATGTGAAGGAAAAAGATGCGAAAAAGCTGGCGGATATCCTGTCGGAGAATTATCCGGATTGCGACGTGGAACTGTATCCCGGCGGTCAGCCCATTTATTACTACATCATTTCTGTGGAATAAACTTTCAGGAAGGGACTTCCCTTTCGGAAAACGGACGAGGGGGCTCCTTGTCCGTTTTTGCATATCGGGGAGACCTTCGTGGCAGAACAGCACATGAACATAGAAGCACTAAAGGGCATTGGCCCGAAAACAGCGGAGAAGCTTCGAAAGGCGGGGATCAATACCCCCGGAGATTTGCTGCGGCATTTTCCCACAGATTACGAGCTCATGGAGCCTGTGGGCCCCATGGAGGATGCCCGGCCCGGCCGCTTTATCACCGTGCGGGGGGTGGTTCAGGGGGCGCTGCGGCAGCGGGGCTTCGGAAGCCAGTCCCTCATCAGCTTTGATATCAGCGACGGAACGGGGCGGATTCGGGTCAGCTATTATCACATGCCCTATATAAAAAACCAAATCGGGCCCGGATCGGAACGGATTTTTCGGGGCATTCTGCGGGACGGGGGAAAATACGGTCTGTCCCTCATTCAGCCCCGTATGTCTCAAACAGAGGAATACGCTGCCCTGGAGGGCCGGATCCGGGCCCTGTATGCCCTGCCGGCGGGGGTGACGGAATCCCGCTTTACAGGGGCATTGGAACAGGCCCTACAGGTTCTGGAGCCCCGGGAGATTCTGCCGGATTGGCTGCTGCCTCCGGACACCCCCGGGTTTCGGGAAGCTCTGAGGCAGATTCATTTTCCGGAAAGCCGAAAAGCCTTGGAGGCCGCCCGGGGCCGACTGGTTTTTGAAGAATTCTTTTTATTTCTGCTGGGTATCCGGCGTCTGCGTCAGCAGGATCTGCTTGAGCCCAACAGCTGTCCCATACAAGAGGGTGCGCTGGTGGAACAGGCCATGGCCGGCCTGCCCTTTAAACTGACCCGGGCTCAGAAAAGGAGCTTTCAGGAAATACTGGGGGATCTTTCCGGCCCCGGCCGCATGAATCGGCTGCTTCAGGGGGATGTGGGCTCCGGCAAGACCGCAGTGGCCCTGCTGGCTTTGCTGGCGGCCTTGGACAGCGGATATCAGGGGGCCCTTATGGCGCCCACGGAGATTTTGGCAGAGCAGCATTACCAGAAAATCAGCCGTCTGCTGGAAAGCTGGAAGCTGCCCCTTAAAACCGTGCTCTTGACAGGCTCCCTGCCGGCAGGAGAAAAGAAGCGGCTTCGCCAGGAGATCGCCTCGGGAGAGGCCCGTCTCATCATCGGCACCCATGCCTTAATCCAGGCAGGGGTGGAATATAAAAACCTGGGGCTGGTAATCACCGATGAGCAGCATCGCTTCGGGGTCCATCAGCGGGAAAATCTGGCGGGAAAGGGCCAGCGCCCTCATGTGCTGGTTATGAGCGCCACCCCCATTCCCCGGACCCTGGCCATTATTCTTTACGGAGATCTTCAAATCTCCCTGCTGGATGAGCTTCCCGGGGGACGGCAGCCCATTCAAAGCGCCCTGATCAGCCCCCGGGGCCGGGCCAGCGCCTATCGACTGATACTGAAGGAGATCCGGGCGGGCCGCCGGGCCTATATCGTTTGTCCTTTTATTGAGGCCAGTGAAAGCCTTTCCGGGGAAAATGTGACGGATTATACGGCCCGTTTGAGAAGTCTTTTTCCCCAGGATATTGCCATTGGCATGCTCCACGGCCGCATGAGCCCCGGGGAGAAGACCCGGGTCATGGAGGATTTTGCCTCAGGCCGTATCCAGCTTTTGGTATCCACCACGGTGGTGGAGGTGGGGGTGGATGTGCCCCAGGCCACGGTGATGATGGTGGAAAATGCGGAACGCTTCGGCCTGGCCCAGCTCCATCAGCTTCGGGGCCGGGTGGGCCGGGGCGAGGCCGCCTCCTATGCGATTTTTGTGGACGGCAGCGGCCGAAAGGAAAAGAACCGCCGCCTGGAGATCCTTTGTGAATCCCAGGACGGCTTTAAGATAGCGGAGGAGGATCTTAAGCTTAGGGG
>CACZSB010000067.1 GCA_902783765.1 uncultured Lachnospiraceae bacterium | reverse complement strand
GATCACCTTGGGGCCCTCCTGGGTGAGCATCAGGCCAAAGTACAGGCAGCCCTTGAAAAGGCGGCCTTCCCGGGCCATGGCCCGGATGGTGGGCAGAAAAATCTCCTCCCGGCAGCGCTGGGCGATTTCCCGGGTATAAAAGGGATTGGGGGCAATGGTGCCCATGCCTCCGGTATTGGGGCCCTTATCTCCGTCCCGGGCCGCTTTATGATCCATGGAGGACCGAAGAGGGACCAGGGTCTCCCCGTCTGTCAGTGCCAGCACGGAAACCTCCGGTCCCTCCAAATATTCTTCTATTACGATGCGGGCGCCGCTTTCCCCAAAGCGTTTATCCTCCATGGCCTCCCGGACGGCGCTCACCGCTTCATCCCGGGTGCGGGCTATGGTGACCCCTTTTCCCAGGGCCAGGCCGTCGGCCTTAATTACCGTGGGCATGGGAGCGTTTTTCAGATAATCCAGGGCCTCCCGGATATTGTCAAAGCTTGCGTAGGCAGCGGTGGGAATGCCGTATTTTTTCATGAGCTCCTTGGCAAAGATCTTGCTGCCCTCAATCAGGGCCGCCCGTTTCCGGGGACCGAAGCAGGGGATTCCTGCGGCTTCCAAAGCGTCCACCGCCCCCAGCACCAGGGGGTCATCCGGGGCCACCACCGCAAAATCAATGTCATGCTGAACCGCAAAATCAACCTGCCGGGTAATATCCGTGGCGCTGATGCCCACGCACTGGGCATCCCGGGCTATGCCGCCATTTCCCGGCAGCGCATAGATCTGCTGTACCAGCGGGTTTTCCTTTAGTTTTCGGATGATGGCATGCTCCCTGCCCCCTCCGCCGATGACCATGATTTTCATAGGCTTCCTCCCCTTCCTGATTTGAACACCCGCTCTATTCTATCATAAAGCTTCCGAAAAAAAAACGCCCCCGAAAACAAAGAAAAAGGAGCCGGAATTCCCGTCAAAGATTCCCGACTCCCCTTCAGACCTTCTATCCCAAGGCTGGCATTTACTCTAAAATCGGTTCATATACGTGGTATACACCATCGATTTGAGCATAAATATAGCCATTGACATAGTTTATTTTATCGGCCTCCAGCAGTACTTCACCGCTGAAAGCATCCACCAGTTGTCCCGGTTTCATAGCATTATAAACCAGGCCGTTTTTAATTTTGTTGGCATAAGACCACTCAAAGCTGATTTTCTCCGTGAGATTATTCCAGGGGTAGAAGGAGAAAATGCCGCTCTGCTCCTCCTTAACCTCGTTTATAAAATTATACGGTTTCCCGCTGGTCGTTCTTCCATCCACCAGAAAATAAGTGTAAGGCGCGCCGGATTCTGCAGACATAATCTCCCAAATACCGAAGCCCGCATAAGAGGGCGGGTAGCTGTTTTCAAGAGAATATACCAGTTCGCCCTGGGCATTGTACAGCATGGCCGTCTTGTCTAAGCGGCAGGCAAACAGACCGCCGGCCTCTGAGGAAACGCTGCCAATGCCTTCCGCCAGATCAAAAAGCTTATTTCCGTAAAAATCACAAACAGATCTGATCTTCGTTTCTGCGTTATAATACTCCAGGAATTGGGCGCTTCCCTTAATAACATTCAAATAATCGCGTCCGGATACCTTAAAAAGCAGTTCCCCCTCGGAATCATAAACCTCTTTGGAATCCAGGACATAAAAGCCATTGCCATAATCCCAGCCGTAGGAGACGGAGGATTTAAACAGCTCTTTTCCATCCGCATTATAAATCAACTGTGTGCCATCGGCAGTTTCCAGGAAAATAAGATTTCCGCACACATTTGTATCATAGGAATTGGCATTCGTTACGGTCACATCCGGTACAAAGCGGCGGTTTTCCAAATCGTAGATTTTGGCGTAGCCCTTATAGAATTGATCGCCCTCCTCGGGAGCAACGGAAAACCAAGCTTCCGTGGCATAAAAGAAGGCTTCATCCTTGTTGTCGGTTTTTTCTGTTCCGTAAACCACCAGCAGGAAACGAGCCGGGGCAGCATCGGAGGAATTCCTCGGGCGAAGCTCTTTGATAATGGCCGCTTCGCAGGGAATCAGCAGTTCGCCGGATTCTGCCAGAAGACCGGAACAATTGATGGTTTCCTCAAAGGAAGAAACCACAAACAAACCGGGAGAAAGGGCATCAATATTCCCATAACGCTCAGAGGATATGGCCTTGCCCATATGGTCCACAGGAATAAGGAGATTTGTATTATCCTCTGATACCTCGTAACGAATCAGAATGCTGCTTAAGAAATAAAGCTTGCCTTCCCCTTCCTCCATGGGTCCTAAATCTTTAAGGGTGTTGCCAGAGGGAACCTGGATGGGTTCGATTTCCACCTTTCCTTTAGGCACGAATGCAGGCTCCGTGGCCTCCGGCGTGGTTTCCTCCGGGGCGGTGGTAGACTCCTCGGGGGCGGTGGTGCTTTCCCCCGTGGCAGCGGTGCTGCTCTCGCTTTTCGCCTTTGTGCTCTTGGTGGCATCATCGGCGGTGGTCTCTTTGCCGCCTGCGCCGCAGGCAGCCAGAAGCATGCAAAGCAAAAGACTGGCCAATACAATCAGTTTTTTCATATGCGTCCTCTTTTTTCGATAAATTCGCGCCCTTTGGATTATGGCGCCCCGAGGGAGGAGTATAGTACTTTTTGAAGTGTAGAACAATAGGCAGGACCAAGAATTAACATAATTAAGAACACAGGCGAAAATACATTTCAAAAAAAGAAAAAAACCACATCATTCCGTGGTTTTCAGAGCGGAGAAGAGGGGATTTGAACCCCTGCGCCGCTTGCGCGACCTGTCGGATTTCAAGTCCGATACCTTCAGCCTCTTGGTTACTTCTCCGAAACGGCTTGATTGTATCGGCTTACGGGCCACTTGTCAAGAAAGATTGGAAATCTGCCACTGAATGGGGACCTCTCCCCGGGCGGCCAAAAACTCATTGCAGCGGTTAAAATGTCCGCAGCCGAAGAAGCCCCGATAGGCGGAAAGAGGACTGGGATGAGACGCAGTCAGCACCAGGTGAGCAGGGTTATTCAACAAGCTTCTTTTCTCTCCTGCCGGCCGCCCCCAGAGCATGAAAACCAGGGGCCTTTCCTGGCGGTTTAAGAGGGAAATGGTGGCGTCGGTGAATTGTTCCCATCCCATGCCCCGGTGGGAGCCGGCCCGGTGGGCCTTCACCGTCAGCACTGTGTTAAGCAGCAATACCCCCTGCCGGGCCCAGGGGATCAGACAGCCGTTATCGGGTATAAAACAACCCAGTTCTGCCTGAAGTTCCTTATAAATATTCACCAGAGAGGGAGGCGTTTCCACCCCGGGGGGCACCGAAAAAGCCAGGCCCTGGGCCTGTCCGGGCTCGTGGTAGGGGTCCTGCCCCAAAATAACCACC
Organism: uncultured Lachnospiraceae bacterium; assembly: GCA_902783765.1. Taxonomy (GTDB): domain Bacteria; phylum Bacillota; class Clostridia; order Lachnospirales; family Lachnospiraceae; genus UBA6987. The sequence goes on along the minus strand of CACZSB010000067.1, from coordinate 8,898 downwards.
TTCACCTGTTCCAAAGGCGTCAGTTCGTAGGCCTTTAACAAATCTTCCGCAGGGGGATAAACCACATCCCGGCCGTAGGCCTCTTTCAAAAAATCATAAAGCCGTCGGTAATATGGTTTTTTAAACTCTCCCGAAAGTTCCCGGGCCCAAGTGCCTGTCAGCATATCTGCTCTCTCATTTATACAATTCTTCTACGTGGCGAAAGAAATCGATGGCCGGCGCCCCGTGGTAGCTTTCCATGGTCCATCCCTCCCATAGGGTGGGATTATACAGAATCGAAGCCTCGGGCAGGTATTTTGTCAAGGCCTGGGTCAGGGTCTCCTCCCGGATCGCCTGCTCCATTTCCGCTTTTCTCACCTGGGTCTCCGCAGCCAGGAAGGAGGAAAGGCATTGCACAATCAAATAGGCATCTCCCTCCTGAATGACCGGCGAAAACTGGCCGTTTTTCAGGGAAAAAACCAGGGTATCAAAATCCTTTGAATACTTCCCCCGAATCAGGTTTTCATCCCGAATGCTGACCCCCTCACTGCTGCGGCCCAGCTCTGTGGCGGCATGGCCTTCATTTAAAAGACGGGCCAGGCTTTCCGCCTGCTCATACCCCTGTTCCAACGGGGAGCTGATAATCCTTACGGAAATCACCCGGGCTTCCTCGTCACTGACCTCCAGCTGGGCGTCCGTCATGGTTTGCCGATAAAACATCTGGGCCATGGCATAGTGGGTATACGCATTTTTCACATCCTCCTTCAGGATGCCCAGCCGGCCCGCATTATCGCCCAATTCTCCGTAAAGCGTCTCCGCCGCCTGTTGAATGCTTCGATACTCCGCTTCGCTTAATGTGTATCCCTTTTGCCGGGCGCCGTAATCCGCCAGCAGCAACAGCTTCAAATATTCCAAAAGAGCCCCGCGGATATAAGTGCCAAAGCTCTCGTTCCCCAAAGATACAGACCAGATTTCCTGGCCGTAGGTCTCCCCGTAGGTTGTATTTTGGGTCAGGATAAAGACCTGGGCTTCCCCCCAGGTGCAGATGGAATCCCCCACAGCCAATAGCTGGGAGCGTTCCAGCTGGCGCTCCTTGCTGTTGCTGCAGCCGCTGAGGATCAGCACGATGATTAAAACAAATGCTAAAATCCGTTTCATGCTTTTTTGGCAGAAAATGCCTGCAAATGCTGCATAAAGGCGGCGGCGTTTTTACCCGTTTCTCCGCCGAAAACGGCACTGCCCGCCACAATGATATTGGCCCCGGCCGCCAGCACCTGATCCAGATTCTGAAGGCCTATGCCCCCATCCACCTGAATACCCACCAAAAGGCCCCGTTCCGTAATGGTCCGGCGCAGGCGGCTGATTTTTTCCAGACTGTAATCCAAAAAGCGCTGGCCCCCGAAGCCCGGGTTCACACTCATTAAAAGCACCATATCCAGCTTGGGGAGAATCCAATCCAGCAGGTTCAGGGGGGTGGCGGGGTTTAAGGCCACGCCGGCCTTCAGGCCCAGTTCCTTTATGGCCGTCACGGTCCGGTCCAGGTGTCCGCAGGCCTCCCCATGCACCGTAATAAGATCCGCTCCCGCTCGGGCAAAATCCCCCAGATAGCGTTCCGGATCCCGTATCATCAAATGGGTGTCGAAAAAGAGCCCGCTTTGCTGCCGCAGGGACTGGATCAGGGGCATGCCGAAGGAGATGCTGGGCACGAAGGCGCCGTCCATCACATCCAAATGCAGCCAGGAGGCGCCGGCCTCCTCCACCGCCCGGATTTCCTCGGCCAGTTTTCCGAAGTCAGCGGCCAGAATCGAAGGGGATAATATATAATTCATGTTTTCTGCCTCTTTTCAGTATTTCCGGCGGTTTAAAATTTCCGCCAGCATGGTTTCGTAGTTTTCCTGACGGCTGGGAAGGATCAGGCCCTTTTCTGCGGCTTGCCGGGCCACGCAGCCCTTTTCCCCGTGATGCAGACAGTCCCGAAAAGCGCAGCCCTTCAGGGCCCCGTATTCAGGAAAGCAATCCGCCAGTTCCCGGGCTTCCATGTCCGGCAATTCCAGGGCGGAAAAGCCGGGAGTATCACATAAAAACCCATGTCCCCCCAGGGGGAACAGCTCCGCATGACGGGTGGTATGACGGCCTCGGCCGCCCTTTACACTGAGCCCCCCGGTCTCCATTTCCGCCTGGGGCACCAGCCGATTCAGCAGGGTGCTTTTTCCCACGCCGCTGGCGCCGGCCAGCACCGTGGTTTTTCCCGCCAGCCAGGTTTCCAGCTCCGGCAGGCCCTCCCCCGTTTTTGCGCTGAAGGAGCAGACTGGATAGCCCGCCCCCTCGTAGATTTTCTGGATTTCCCTGATCCGGGTCTCGTCCCCCAGATCCTTTTTTCCGATGCCGATAATAGCCGGCACCTGCTGGAATGCCATCCAGACTAAAAACCGATCCAACAGTCCCGGGTGAAAAGGAGGCCGGGCGGCAGTAACCAATATCAAAGCCTGATCCACATTGGCCACAGCGGGCCGGATCAGGATATTCTTCCGGGGCAGCAGTCCTTCGATGCGGCCCTTTTCCGGGTCCTCCCGGGTCAGCAAAACCTGGGCTTCATCTCCCACCAGGGGGCGGATATCCTGCTGCCTGAGCCCCCCTCGGGCCCGACATTCTATCAATCGTCCCTGAGGATCCGGCACATAATAAAACCCGCCTACTCCTCGAATAATCCTGCCCTGAAAATCTGCCAAGGGCCCTCCTGCTCAGTTGCCGCCGGTGGATGCTTCCGGCGTGCTGTAATAAATCACGATGGTAATGGAAAGCTTTTCCACCACTTCACCGCCCCGGATTTCTTCCCCCGTAGCGTTATTTACCAATTTTGTCACAAGGAGAGAACCGGAATTGCTGGGCTCCTCGGGGCCGGGGTTGCAATACCAGCGCACCAGAGGAGACAGGGTCTGAATCACATCCTTCACACTGCGGCCCACCAGTCCCGTGGGAATGGTAACCATTTCCGGTTCCGAAAAGCTGATGGCAATCTTCTGCCCCTCTCCCAGCTTGCTGCCGGAGATGGGATTCACTGCCGTCACCTTGGCCTTTTCCGGGTCTGCGGGGGCCTTGTCATCCACATAATGATAACCCAGGCCGGCGGCGGATAAAATATTCACCACCTCTTGAACGCTTTTGCCCACCAAATCCGCCGGCACCTTCCGGGCGGAAATATGGAGCCTCAGCCCACTGCCCCCAGGGACCTTATCGCCCCCTTTCAGCAGCGTATTATCATCCCCCTGGGTGACCTTGCTGATTTGGCCGATGGGGAGAGTGCTGGTTTCGTCGTCCGTTGCGGAAACCGTAAAGCCCAGGGCCTCCAGTTCCTTCTGAACCGCATCCAGATCGGAGCGGCCCACCAGATTGGGCAGGGTCACCAGGTTTTCCGTGATACTCAAATAGATATGGCCCCGCACATCCACAGAGGCCCCGGGCTGCACCTCCATCAGCTGGCCGTTCACCGTGGCTTCGATTTTTCCCACGGTTTCCGGATCATAAGAGCTGTTGGTCAGGGGGGTGCTTCTAAGATGCACGTAGGTATCCACACTGATGCCCGCCGCCTTCAGCGCCGCCCGGGCCTGGGCCTCACTCATGCCCAGAATATCCGGCATCCGCACCGTGGAGGGGCCGGAGCTTAAAATCAGGGTCACGGAGCTGTTTTTCTCCACTGTGGAGCCCAGGGAAGGACTGCAATCGATAACCAGGCCGTAGTCCATGACCTGGGAGGGCTTCCATTCCGGATTATTGGATACGATCAGGCCGGCGGCGCTCAGAATCTCTGTGGCCTCCGCCAGGGTCTTGCCCACGATGGAGGTGGGCACATAGGTGGAGGTGTCCTCCTTTACGGAGATCCACAGGGTCACCTCGGCCCCCCGATTGAGCACCGTCCCCTCATCCCAGTTCTGATCCAGCACCAGGGCGGAGGCCACATCCTGGACCTTCCGTTCCTCTATGGTCAGCACCAGTCCCAGCTCATCTGCCTTGGACATGGCTTCTTCATAGCTCATACCCACAAAGTTCGGCATCACCACCGTATTCCCAAAGCTGGTCACCGAGGGAGCCGTGGTCTGATTGGCCTGTGTGGACTGGCTGGGATAGGTGGCGCTGGGCCGGGTGGTGGTGGCCGCCGCAGTGGTGCTGCCCCCGGGATTGTGCAGGGAACAGGCTTTAAAGGCGATGGCAATGATCATCACCAAAATCAGCAGGGCGATGCCCAGCATGATATAGTTCAAAATATTTTCCGTACGTTTGGCCTTTTCTTCAGCCAGCCGGTCTTCCTCCTGCATGGCCGCCGCCCGGGGCGCCCCTTCTTCCAGGGCCAGCAGGGCCTGTTCCGCATCGGTCCAGTCCCGTCCGGCGGAGCTGATCCCCGCCACCTTCAGAATATCCGCGTCCTCCTGACTCATCCGCAGGGAGGGATTATTATCCTCGGCGCCGGGCAGCACCACAAAGTCCTCCCCCGGAGACAGAATCAGCTTCCGGAAATCCAGCAAGAGAGCCGCCATGGAACCATAGCGATAGGCGGGATTCTTTTGGGTACATTTCAAGATGATTTTTTCCAGATTGGCAGAGATGCCCGGTTCCAGGGATGTGGGGGTGGGCATGGGATCCTGCACATGCTTTAACGCCACTGCCACCGCACTGTCCCCGTCAAAAGGCACATTGCCGGTAACCATTTCAAAAAGGGTGATCCCCAGGGAATAAACATCGCTTCGGGCATCGCAGGCGCCCCCCCGGGCCTGTTCCGGAGAAATATAATGGACCGAGCCCATGGTGGTGGCGGCAATGGTTTCCGTGGCACTGACCCGGGCAATGCCGAAGTCGGCCACTTTAATTTTGCCCTCGCGGGAAATAATAATGTTCTGGGGTTTCACATCCCGGTGAACAATCCCCTGCTCATGGGCGGCTTCCAGACCTCTGGCCACCTGCATGGCCACCTCCACAGCCTCCCGTTCCGAGAGCTTGCCCACCTTCTCCACATACTTTTTAAGGGTGACCCCTTCCACCATCTCCATAACGATATAATACATACCGCCCTGATCGCCCACGTCGTAAACGCTGACGATATTGGGATGGGAAAAGCCCCCCGCCGCCTGAGCCTCCCGGCGGAACTTGGCCACAAAGCCGGCATCGGAGCTATACTCCTCCTTCAGCACTTTGACCGCCACCAGGCGCTTTAATACATTATCCCGGGCCCGGTACACATTGGCCATGCCGCCGGTGCCCACGGTGTTTAGAATCTCGTATCTGTCATTTAAAATGGTTCCTGCGCGTAAAAGCATGAATCCGTCCTTTTATTCTTCAATATAGTCTATGAGGATCAGGGTGATATTGTCCTTCCCGCCCCCCTTTTTGGCTTCGCTGATCAGCCGTTCTGCCGCCCGGTCCGTTTCCGGCACCGAGGCCAGGATCTCCTCTAAGGCTCCCTCCTCCAGCATGCCGTGCAGGCCGTCGGAGCAAAGGAGCAGGCGGGAGCCCGGCTGGGCCTCCACGCAGAAATAATCCTCTTCCACGTAGGGCTCTGTGCCCATGGCCCGGGTGATCACATGCCGGTTCATCCGGTACATTTCATCCCCCCGTTTCAGGCGGCCCTCCCGAACCATCTCCTCCACCAGGGAATGGTCCTCGGTGATTTTGTCCAGGGTCCCGTTCTGAAAAAGATAAGCCCGGGAATCTCCCACATTGATGATGTGCCAGCGTTTCTTGTCCCAAAAGGCCATGACCAGGGTGGAGCCCAGGCCCTGAAGATCCTCCTGATGCTGGGATATCTGATACAGGGCGCTGTTGGCCTTTTCCGTGGCTTCCTCCAGGGCCCGGCGAATACCGCCCTTGCGCCCCCGATTTTGCAGAATCTCCGGGATTTTCCGCGCCACAAAACGGGAGGCATACTCTCCTCCCTTGTGTCCGCCCATGCCGTCGGCCACAACAAAAAGGTTCTCTTCCAGGCCACCCAGGGGACAGCCGATGAAAAGAGAGTCTTCATTGTTCCTTCTGACAAGGCCGATATCGGAAAATGCCGAATGTCTCAGCATAAGCTATTCCGCCAGCCTCCTTCTAAGCTGACCGCAGGCACCATCGATGTCTGCGCCCATCTTCCTCCTTATAGTAGCATTTATCCCGTTTTTTTCAAGTATTTTTTGGAAACGAAGCACCGCATCCCCCTCGCTGGGGGCAAAATCCCGCCCGGAAACAGGGTTTACGGGGATCAGATTCACATGGGCTTTTTTCCCCTTTAAGAGGGCCGCCAGAGCCCGGGCATCCGTTTCCCGGTCATTTTCTCCCCGTACCAGGGCGTATTCGTAGCTCACCCGGCGGCCTGTGATTTTGAAATAATCCTCGCAGGCAGCCAGGGTCTCCGCAATGGAATAACGCCGGGCCACCGGCATAATCCGCTGCCGGGCCTCGTCATGGGCGGCGTGAAGGGACAGGGCCAGAGTAATGGCCAGCTTTTCCGCCGCCAGTTTTCGAATTTGGGGCACCAGTCCGCAGGTGGAAACGGTTATATGCCGCTGGCTCAGATTCCGGCCCCTGGGGTGGCTTAACAGGCGGATAAAGGCCAGAAGATTATCCAGATTGTCCAGGGGTTCTCCCATGCCCATAACCACCACATGATCGATCTTTTCCCCGGTATCTTCTTCTATGCGGTAGATCTGCTCCAGCATTTCCCCCGCAAAAAGATTCCGGGCCAGGCCGTCCATGGTGGAGGCACAAAAACGGCAGCCCATGCGGCAGCCCACCTGGGAGGACACGCATACGCTTTTGCCGTAATCATGGGGCATATAAACGCTTTCCACCCGTTCCCCGTCCGGCAGGACGAAGAGATATTTTCGGGTTCCGTCCTTGGAGACCTGGCAGGTATGGAGCCGGAGGGTGGTTAGATCGGCGTCCTTTTCCAGTCTTCCCCTAAGGGCCGCCGGAAGGTTGGTCATTTCCGCTATGCTTTTCACCCTTTTTCCGTGAAGCCAATCAAAGAGCTGGGCAGCCCGGAAGGGTTTTTCTCCCCAGGATGCTATGAGGCTTTGCAATTCTTCCATTGTCATGGAACGAAGATCTTTCATATTTCTGCTCACCTTATGGAATCCTTCGCTAACGCTCAGGATGACACCCTTGCCCTCTCCCTGACGAGGGAGAGGGTGGCACGGCAAAGCCGTGACGGGTGAGGGCGACTTGCATCCGCCCTACCCCCGGACAAACAAACTGATAAAAAAGCCGTCACCCCCCAGATCTCCTGGCAAAAGCTGAAGCATATGGGAAGGGGTATCTCTCTTTATTTCTTCGGGAAGCCTTAGGGAAAGAGCCAGGGGCTTTAGGCCCTGTTGTTCCAGCCACAGGGCATTATCCAAATTCTCCTCCCGGGTGATGGTACAGGTGGAAAAAAGCAGGCGGCCGCCGGGCTTCACATAACGGATGGCATTTTGCAGCATTCTCCGCTGCAAGGCTGCCAGTTCCTGTATCTGCTTACTGCCTGCCCGATATTTGATTTCCGGCTTCCGGGCCGCCACCCCCAAACCGGAGCAGGGCAGATCCGCCAGCACCAGGTCAAAGGCCGCCTCTTTACCCGGATCATATATCAGAGCGTCCCCCAGGGCGCTTTCCACACAGGAAAAGCCGCTGCGGGCGGTGTTTTCTTCAATCATTTTTCTTTTAGCTTCGCTGATGTCGCAGGCCAGAACTCGGCCCTGGTTTTTCATCAGATCCGCCGCATGAAGGCTTTTGCCCCCCGGGGCGGCGCAAAGATCCAGCACCTGCATACCGGGCCCGGGCTCCGCCGCCAGCACCGCCAGCTGGGAGCTGATATCCTGAAGCTGCAAAAGGCCCGTTTGAATCAGGGCCAAATCTTCCAGGGGCAGGCTCCTTTTCGCCTCTTTCTTTCTTTCCAATCGTAGGGCCTGGGGAAAATGGGGGGAGGGAATTCCCTGCCAGCCCCCTGCCTCCAGCTCCGAAAGAATTCGGGAAGCATCGCAGCGGCTCAAATTCATGCGCCCCCAAAGGGCGGGGGCTTCCAGATAGGCCCGGCCGATTTGCTCCGTTTTTTCCGGGCCATAGCATTGGATTAAAACATCATACAGGGGCTCCGGCAGGCTCAGGGCCGCCGCCCCTTCCGGGGCCTGCCAATCTTTTTTTTGGGCTGCGGTTCTTAACAGGGCATTCACAAAACCTGTGAGCCCCGGACCCAGACGGCGCCGGGTGAGCTTAACGGCCTCGTCGCAGACGGCATTGGCCGGCACCCGGTCCATGAAAAGCAGCTGATACAGGCTCATCCGCAGTAAATGGCGGATAAAGGGCTTCATTTTTTCCGGGGGCAGCGAACTGACCTGGGCCAGATAATGATCCAGCAGCAGGGCGCAGCTTAAGGTTCCATGGACCAGCTGGGTAATAAAGCCCCGCTTGCGGGGCTCCAGGGTGGGATGGGCCCGGAAGCATTCCTGAAGCAGCCGGTGGCTCTGGCCCCCCCGCTCCAGGGTCTTTTCTATCACGGACAGGGCCAGCTGCCGTTCATTCATGGCAGGCCCCCATGCTTTCTCCCGCATTCAGACGGCAGCCCCGCAAAAAGGCCTCCGCCTCCATTTCGTTTTTTCCCTCCGGCTTTAGGCGAAGAATCCGAAGAGCCCCCGCCCCGGTGGCCACCAGCAGGCCGTCCTTGCCCGCCTCCACAATACAGCCGGGCCGGGCCTCCGGGGGCAATTGTTCCTGCCGAAGCTCGGCCTCTTTAATGAGCATCCGCCGGCCCCGGCAAAAGGTATAAGCCCCGGGCCAGGGATCGAAGGCCCGAATTTTCCGTTGGATTTCCACCCCGGGCCGGGTCCAGTCGATAAGTCCTTCTTCTTTCTTAATCTGGGGCGCATAGGAGCTTTCCCCGGTCTGGGGCCGAGGACTTATGCCACCGGCCTC